>NZ_JBIUWI010000026.1:0-70846 GCF_044743385.1 Pseudomonas sp. NPDC087639
AACGGCTATCGAACTCCGGTAGCCATGGAAGCCTTGGCAGCATGAGAAATGACCTTAACCCTATAACCGTGTCCAGTATCGTTTGACCAGATCAAAGGGAGCTGATTTGTGTGCTGTTCAAAACCTGAGTTCCACTCGATAGATCAGGTCGGCGTATCTCGAACATACAACGCGATCAGTCCCCTCTCCCCTGGGAGAGGGTTAGGGTGAGGGGCTTCTGGCGATTTAGAACGCGCCCATGTAATCGCGCTTGCCCACTTCAACACCGTTATGGCGCAACAGCGCATAAGTGGTGGTGACGTGGAAGAAGAACTGCGGCAAACCGTAAGTCAGCAGATAAGCCTGACCGCTGAAGCGCTTCTCTTTTGGCGTGCCCGGACGGGTGACGATTTCGATGCCTTCCTTGCCATTGATCTGCTCAGGCTTGATCTCGCCGATGTAGGCCAGAACCTTGGCGATCAGCGCTTGCAGCTCGGCGAAGGTGGTTTCAGTGTCGTCGTACTTCGGCACTTCGACTTCCGCCAGACGCGAGGAAACACCTTTGGCGAAATCGACGGCGATCTGCACCTGACGCACCAGCGGGAACATGTCCGGGTACAGACGCGCTTGCAGGAAGGCGTTCGGGTCGATGTTTTTCTCGGTGGCGTGGGCTTCAGCCTTTTTCAGCACATCGCTCAGGGCGTTGAGCATTTGTTGAAAAACCGGGACGGATGCGGCGTACAGGGAAATAGTCATGGCTGTCTCGTGGTAGTGGCTGGGTGGAACGTGGGGGCGATTATAGCCATGCTTGATGACCACACGGCTTGCCTTTTGTTTGGCAAGGATTAGGCTAGGCGCCTTCGACTGCTGAGGGAACGCGCGATGACCACTGAACAAGAATCCACCTTCGACGAGCCACGGCTCAATGCCACGGAAATCCGCATCCTGGGCTCGTTGATCGAGAAACAGGCCACCAGCCCGGAAACCTATCCGCTGACCCTCAACGCACTGGTCACGGCTTGCAATCAGAAAACCAGCCGCGAACCGGTGATGAACCTGACCCCAGGCCAGGTCGGCCAGAGCCTGCGTGCTCTGGAAGGACGCGGTTTTGCCAAGCTTGTAATGGGAAGTCGCGCCGACCGCTGGGAGCACAAGGTCGACAAGGCGCTGGAACTGGTGCCGGCGCAGGTGATTCTGACCGGGCTGATGTTTCTGCGCGGTCCGCAGACCGTCAATGAATTGCTGACCCGCAGCGGACGCATGCATGAATTTGAAGATGCCGAGCAAGTGGTGCATCAGTTGGAGCGTCTCATTGCGCGCGGATTGGCTGTGTTGATTCCGCGTCAGGCCGGGCAGCGCGAAGATCGCTACACCCATGCGCTGGGCGATCCGGCGGACATCGGGGCGATTATGGCGGCGCGGCAGAATCCGGGCGAACGCGCGAGCGGCGGTGTTTCCGTCGAGCGCATCGAAGAGCTTGAGGCGCGGATTGCAGCGCTGGAAGAGCGCCTGGCCCGACTCGAATAATCACCACCGCCCCCTGTTGGAGCGAGCAAGCTCGCTCCAACAGGTTATGCGCCTGTCTGCAAACTCGCCGCGTCACTCACCATCCCAGTAATCAACCCCGTCCGCCTGCCGAGCCACCGCGACAAAGCCTGAAGCATTGCCCTGGGCATCAACCTTAAAGTTGTCCATCACCGCATATTTGTTCGAATCCGGGTATTCACAAATGTCCGGCTGCTGCTGAGTGCTGACCGCCAGATAACGCAGTTCAGCCACGCTGGTGTTGATGATCTGATGCGCCATTTCCGGGCCGCCCGCTGGGCAGGCGATGACATCGCCGGCGCGGATCGGAAAACGCTCGGCGCCCAGACGCACCTCGCCTTCCCCGGCCACTACGTAAAACATCTCCTCATTGACCCGATGACTGTGAAACGGACTGCCGCGCATGCCCGGCGGCAGTGCATACAGTCGATAACCGAGTTTCTGCGCGCCGAGTTGCTGGCCGATCCGGGCCATGCGCTGCTGATAACGTCCGGCAGTTTCGCCTTCGGGGGCCAACGCTTCGGGCAGGGATTCGAGTTCGACCTGATGCAGATTGAGGATGGGCGGATGCATGCTGAACCTCGGTTTTTTTTGTGGATGGACAAGTCTGTGCTTGCTGGTCGAGCAGTATAGGCAACCGGATAATCGTGCCAGCGATGAGGCCCGACCAGTCAGCGCAACAATTCAGCTGCGGGCAAACGCCACCGCCGCCTGAAACTGCTCTTCGGTCGGCCGCACGCCGGTGTACAACACAAACTGCTCCAGCGCTTGAATCGCGATCACTTCCAGCCCGGTAATCACCCGCTTACCTTCTGCTCGCCCACGCACAATCAGTGGTGTTTCCGAAGGAATCGCCACCACATCAAACACGGTCTCAGACGCTTGTATCACCTCAGGCTCAAATGCCAGTTGCCCCGCCTCCGGGCCGCCGTCCATGCCCACCGGCGTTACGTTGATCAGCATCTGCGGGCGCTCATCGCCCAGCTCAGCCTGCCAGCGATACCCCAGCGAATCCGCCAGCGCACGTCCGGCGCGCTCATTGCGCGCGACGATCAAACCGTTTTTATAACCGCCATCACGCAAGGCACTGGCCACCGCTTTGGCCATGCCGCCACTGCCGCGCAGGGCAAAGGTCGAATCCTTGGGCACCGCGTGGGTTTCCAGCAGTTGTGCGATGGCGATGTAATCGGTGTTGTAAGCCTTGAGGTGGCCCTTGGTATTCACAATGGTGTTGATCGATTGGATCGCCGCCGCCGACGCATCCAGCTCATCGACCAGCACAATGCAGGCTTCCTTGAACGGCATCGACACGCCGCAACCACGAATGCCCAACGCCCGGATTCCGCCGACCGCGCCGGTCAGATCCTGGCTGCTGAAGGCCTTGTAATAGAAATTCAGGCCGAGTTGCTCATACAAATGGTTATGAAAACGCAGACCGAAATTCCCTGGGCGCGCCGACAGGGACATGCACAGCTGGGTGTCTTTGTTCGGGTTCATCTGCATGAAACTTCTCCTTCAAACGCACTTTCGGATGGACGGGATTAGCCAGCCCATCGGGTTCTGTTCGATGATATCGCTCGTCTGCACCGGGCCTTGGCGGGCCGGTAAAGATGGCGGTACAGACCTTACACAAAATTTACTCAGCGGCCGTGCTGTTTTTCAAAATGTTGCTGTCTTAGAAGTATCCCCGCGACAACTTTGGGCCTGGTGCAGGCCCGGACGCCGGGTCGAAGAACCGAGGAACTATCATGATTCGTAAACTCCCCATTATGGCCTTACTGATTGGCGCACTCGCTGTCACAGGCCAGGCAGAAGCCGGTGGTGGCCATGGCTGGCAAGGCCCTGCGGTGTTTGGCGCGATCGTCGGCTCGGCCATCATCGGCTCGGCGCTGATCAACCAGGACCGACCGGTGTACGTGCAGCAACAGCCGGTTTACGTTCAACCGCAACCGGTTTACGTGCAACAGCCGCCACCACCGGTTTACTACCAGCCGGCGCCGGTTTATGTGCAGCAACCGGTTTACGTGCAACCGGCCCCGGTTTACTACGGCCCTCCCCGTGGTTATTACGGTCGCCCTCATGGCTACTACGGCGGCCCACGCTGGTAACAGAAACACAGAGCCCCGCTTTTATAGCGGGGCTTTTTTATGACCGTCGGTCGGCAGGCGTCTGAAAAAATCTCGCCAAGGTCGCTGTGAGGACAGTTTCAACAGCTAAAGTCGGCATGATGGATTTGACCGTTGGGAGCCAAACATTAAACGGTCATCTTTTTGTCATGGCGGAACTGCAATCTGAATCCGTCCGCAAACAATAGGTTGATAACAACAAGGACGACTCTATGCCAACACAAAACCCGCACCGCATCGTCGGCCTGTGTACCTCAAGCAAGGTGTACAGCGCGCTGACCGAACTCAAGCACCTTGAAGGGCACCGCTGCGCCAAGTTTCTTTCGCTATTGGCGGAAAACCTTGTGCACAAGGGCCTGCTCAATGAGCGTGAAGTCATGCACATGCTTGATCAAGTGGTCGATTGAAGCAGCCCTCACTGTTATCAATGACCACTATCAAAAGCGTTGATTGTCCCTGAGAACGGCAAATCCCTAAGGTAGCCCCATCGTTTGATGGAGGTATTTGTCATGGCTCAGGTTCAAATCATGTCGGTAATCGGCAGCGCCGTTCCCGCACCACTCAGAGAGCTGGGACTGCTCGCCTGTTGGTATGTGGTGCGCGACGGCGAAGCAATCAGCGGCCCGCTCACCTCATTGCCGGCGGCGCAGGCCTTGTCACAACAGTTCATCAGCGCTGCGTTTCACGCCTAAGGCAGTTGCACCTTGGGCTTGGTCTCGACGAACAGCGCCCAGCTGGACATGAAGAGCGCAGCGATCAACGGCCCGATCACGAATCCGTTCAGGCCGAACACCGCCAGACCGCCCAAGGTCGAGATCAAAATCATGTAGTCGGGCATCCGAGTGTCCTTGCCCACAAGGATCGGCCTCAGCACGTTGTCCACCAAGCCAATCACAAACACCCCGAACAAACCCAGCACCACGCCCTGCCAGATCATCCCGCTGAGCAGGAAGTAAAGCGCCACCGGCGCCCAGACAATCCCCGCCCCCACCGCCGGCAACAGCGACAGAAACGCCATCAACACCGCCCACAGCAACGCGCTGGGGATGTCGAGAAACCAGAAAATCGCCCCGCCCAACGCGCCCTGTGTGATTGCCACCAGAACATTACCCTTGACCGTCGCGCGCACCACCCGGTTGAACTTCAATTGCAAACGGCGCTTGTGATTTTCCTCCAGCGGCAAGGCGGTGCGCACCTTGCGCGCCAGTTCGGGGCCGTCACGCAGTAAGAAAAACAACAGATAAAGCATGATGAAAAAACTCACCACAAACTCGAACGTGCCCTGGCCAAAACTGAACGCCTGACTCGCCAGCACCTGGCTGCCCTGCATGGCTGCCTTGACGATTTTTTCGCGCAGCGCATTGAGTTCGCCCATGCCGAACCGGTCGAGCAGATGCTGAAAGTATTGCGGCAGGCTGTGTTTGAATTGCGCCAGATACGCCGCGATATCCAACTCGCCGCTCTCGATATTCTTGTAAACCGTCATCCCCTCCTGCACCAGCAACAAGCTGATGATGATCACCGGCAGAATCGCGATCACCAGACAGATGCTTAACGTAAACAAAGACGTGAGGTTGCGCTGCCAGCCGAACTTCGCCTGCAAGCGACGCTGCATCGGCGCAAACAGAATGCCGAGAATCACCGCCCAGAACACCGCGCCGTAGAACGGCAACAGAATCCAGATAAAGGCCACCGTGACCAGCACCAGCAGTACCGTCAGAGATTTGAATTGAAGACTTTTTACGTTCATGTCCGATCCATGTCAGTCGGGCGTCAAACACGCCCGGTGCTTAGTCAGCCGTAGCGTGCACGAGTGCCATCTTTATTCATGGAGCATAGTTGCGGATCGGCGCGAGCCACGCAGCGAACGGGCAATTACACGATTGCGCGGCGGTCAGGACGTCGCCTGTTTCTGCACAGACCCACATCGCACCACTCGAACGTAGACCCAGATCAATAAACCCTGCCGGCAACCGCACTACCCTGCTGCGCTTTTGCGACAGATGCCGCCATGACCCTCACCGCCACCCTCGCCGCCCCCGAACTGCTCGCCCCCGCCGGCACTTTGAAAAACATGCGTTACGCCTTTGCCTACGGTGCCGATGCGGTCTACGCCGGTCAGCCGCGCTACAGCCTGCGAGTGCGCAACAACGAGTTCGACCACGCCAACCTGGCGCTCGGCATTCGCGAGGCACAGGCGCAGGGCAAGCGCTTTTACGTGGTAGTCAACATCGCGCCGCACAATGCCAAGTTGAAGACTTTTCTCAAGGACCTGGCGCCGGTCATCGAAATGGCCCCGGACGCGCTGATCATGTCCGACCCGGGGTTGATCATGCTGGTGCGCCGGCATTTCCCGCAGATGCCGATCCACCTCTCGGTACAGGCCAACACGGTGAATTGGGCGAGCGTCGAGTTCTGGCAACAGCAGGGCCTGAGTCGGATCATCCTGTCGCGCGAACTGTCGCTGGAGGAGATCGGCGAAATCCGCGAGCACGTGCCAACCATGGAGCTGGAAGTATTCGTTCACGGGGCGCTGTGCATGGCCTACTCCGGGCGCTGTCTGCTCTCGGGCTACATGAACAAGCGCGACGCCAATCAGGGCACCTGCACCAATGCCTGCCGCTGGAAATACTCGGCGCAGCAGGCTACGGAAAATCAGAACGGCGAAATCGTCCAGACGTTCCAGCCCGAACCGACGCTGGGTATCGGCGCCCCGACCGATCAGGTGTTCCTGCTCCAGGAAGCCAACCGTCCCGACGAATTGATGCCCGCTTTTGAGGACGAGCACGGCACCTACATCATGAACGCCAAGGATCTGCGCGCGGTGCAGCATGTCGAGCGCCTGACGCGCATGGGCGTGCATTCATTGAAGATCGAGGGCCGGACCAAATCGCACTTCTACTGCGCACGCACCACTCAGGTGTATCGCCGGGCGATTGATGATGCGGTGGCGGGACGCGAGTTTGATCGCAGCCTGATGACCGATCTGGAATCGCTGGCCCAACGCGGTTACACCGAGGGCTTCCTGCGTCGCCATGTGCATGACGAGTACCAGAATTATCTGAACGGCAGCTCAGTGTCGGAGCGCCAGCAGTTTGTCGGCGAGTTGACGGGTGAGCGGCGTGATCGGCTGGCCGAGGTCAAGGTGAAGAATCGTTTTGCGCTGGGTGATCATCTCGAGTTGATGACGCCCAAGGGCAATTTTCAATTTGATCTGGATGAATTGCAGAACCTCAAGGGTGAGCCGATCGAAGTGGCGCCGGGGGATGGGCATACGGTGTATGTGCCGATTCCGGATGCGGTGGATTTGCGGTTCGGGTTGTTGATGCGGGATGTGGCCGGCGCTTGAAGGCCCTTGTAGGAGCTGCCGCAGGCTGCGATCTTTTGATCTTGTTTTCAAGAATCAAAGCTGCGGCAGCTCCTCCAGGGGCGGTGGGACTAGGTAAACTCTTCGCGCAACATCGCTACAAAAGCCTCACGCGCCGGGTGCACCCCGGCGTTTTCATGCCAGTAAAACAAGTTGTCGATGGCCGTCAGTTCGGGGAATTCAACCCCCACGCACCCCGCGCCTTTCGCATATTGCTCAAACACCCCTTTGGGCACCAACGCCACGCCCGCTCCGGCACTCACGCATCCGACAATCGCCCCGTAACTGGCAAGGCTGACAATCGGCAGCGCCTGTCCCTGTCGCAGTAACCACTGCTCCAGTGCCGCCCGATAAGGACACCCCTGCGGCCACATGAACACGGTTTTGTCCCGCAGATCATTGATGTCGCGCACCGGCCCGAAAGACGTTGAAGCGATCAGCAGCAATTCTTCGCGATACATCGGCGTGCGTTTGAGATGCGAGCGCTCGACGTCCACCGCCACTATCGCGCCGTCGAGGCGATGGCTGACGGTATCGTCGAGCAACTGGCCCCAGGTGCCGGTGGTGAGCTCCAGCGCCACTTGCGGATAACGCTGGTGAAACTTCGCCAGCAGCCGCGGTAACCGACCGGTGGCTGAGGATTCAATGGCGCCGATGCGCAGAGGCCCGGAGGGTTCTGCGCTGGGATCGACCGCGCGTTTGGCCTCCGCCGTCAGCGCGAGAATCTTCTCGGAGTAGGCGAGAAACGTCAGCCCCGCCGGACTGATCCGCAACCCACGGCCCTCGCGCAGAAACAGCGCCACGCCCAATTCGGCCTCCAGCGCCTTGATTCGTGCGGTGATATTCGACGGCACGCAGAACAGTTTTTCCGCGGCCCGAGCAATGCTGCCGACTTCGGCCACGGTCTTGAACATACGGATTTGTGCCAGCTCCATACTCATCACTCAGAGTGAATATTCGAAGCAGTATAAGTCAGTTGTGGTGAATGATTGGCCGCCCGGATACTCGGCGCATCGACCCCACTGGTGCGCTGATCATGCAATCCCCTTCTCCCGCGAAAATTGTTCTGGCGATGGCATTTGTCGTCGGCTGCTGGGCGTATTCGCCGACCGGCATTCACATTGGCCTGCAAGCCTACGATCCCGGACATCTGGCGTTGCTGCGGTTTCTCCTGGCGTCGCTGTGCATGGCGGTGATCGCTGCCTTCAAAGGTATTCAGCTGCCGCGTCTGGGCGATGTGCCGCTGCTATTCGCCTTGGGTTTTTTTGCGGTCAGCCTGCATCACGTCGCGCTGAACATCGGCCAGCAAAGCATCAGTGCCGGTGCGTCGAGTGTGTTGGCGCAATCGAGCCCGTTGTTCAGCGCGTTGCTCGCGCGTTTCGTATTCAAGGATCAGGTCAGCCTTTGGCGCTGGGGCTGTGTGCTGCTCGGCTTTGTCGGCGTGGTGATTGTGGTCAGCGGTGATCGCGGCCTGGGCGAGATTGACGCGCATGCCTGGCTGATCTTGCTCGCAGCAGTTTCATGGAGCATTTACTTCGCGCTGCAAAAGCATCACGCACGGCGTTATGACGGCTTGAGCCTGGTGTGCTACGCAGTCTGGTCAGGGACGTTGTTATTGCTGATTTATCTGCCGGGGTTGAGCGAAACCGTGATGAAAGCGCCGCTGCGGGTGCAATGGGCAGTGTTGACCTTGGGCGTGTTTCCCAGCGCGCTGGCCTATCTGGCGTGGGGATTTGTGCTCAAACATGTGGATTTGAGTCGGGCAACCATGACGCTGTACCTGATTCCGCCGACAGCGATGGGCATTGCTTCGGTGGGATTGGGCGAGCGGCCGACGTGGATGGTGCTGGCGGGGTCCGCGGTAGTGTTGATCAGTGTGTTGGCGTTGAATCTGGAGCAGCGGATTCCAGTGCTTCGGGGTATGCGGGCCTGATCATGGTTGTGTGTAAAGGCTGATACCGCCTTCGCTGGCTTGCCAGCGAAGAGGCCAGCGCGGACAGCCAGTGATGGACTGCCCGGCCGGATTCTACCTAGCGCCGATCATCCGACAACGGTGTCGGTTAATCCGCTGGCGGTACATCGTCATCCGCCGCCGGATCTTTCCAGTCCTCGGGCCGATCAGCATCGCTCAAAGGATCGCGCCCCGGCGCCATCCCCGGCGGCGCATCGTGATCGGCCAGTGTCGGCTCATCCGTGCCAGGCATCGGACGGGTTGGGTCGGTGGGCAGCACTCCACCCTGAAACAGCAAATCGTTAGACATCACGCACCTCACCAAGGAGGTCCGGAAAACCCGGGCCGTCCAAGTTGGAAGCGAGCCGCTGGACGGCGTGCTATCGAATAGACCAACGGCGATCAGCCTTGAGCAATAAAGCGGTCGCGGCTGTTGGTCAGGTGCAGCCACATGGCGGCGCGGGCGGCATCGGGGTCTTGTCGTTTGATGGCATTCAGAATCGCCTCGTGCTCCAGATTGGCAAGTTGCCCCAACTTGCTCAAATCCGCCGCACCCCGCTCGACCGCGTTGACCCGCGTGCGTGGAATCATCGCGCTGCCCAAGTGCTGCATGATCTCGCTGAAGCAGACGTTGCCGGTGGCCTCGGCGATCAGCAGGTGAAAGCGTCGATCGGCCTCGACGCAGCTGTCGTTATTGGCCAGCAGGCGTTGATAGTCATCCAGTGCCTGACGCATCTGCAGCAATTGCTGCTCGGTACGCCGTTGCGCGGCCAGCGCGGCCGCTTGCGTCTCCAGGCCCATGCGCAATTCGAGAATGCTGCGCACTCCAAGCGCCGTATCGACGTTCAGCCGCAGTCCCTGCTCCGGCGCACGCTCGATCACAAACGTGCCGATGCCGTGCCGCGTCTCTACCAGCCCCGAAGCCTGCAACTTGGAAATTGCCTCGCGCACCACCGTGCGGCTGACACCGTGCTCCTGAACGATCGAGTTCTCCGAAGGCAGCTTGTCGCCGGGCGACATCTGGCCGAGCAGGATGCTCTGGGTGAGTTTTTCCACCAGATCGTGGGCCAGGTTGTGCGCGCGTTTGCGGGCTGGGGCATCGAGGTCATCTTGCATGGGTTAATCCGTGTTCGGGACTTGCGGATCGTAGCACCGGGCAGAGGTGGGACGAGATTGATTTTAGATCTGAATCGCCGATCAACTTGTATGACAACACTTCAAAATACGGAAATACCTCACGTTTACTGAGTGTCTCCCGGTAACCAAGGGCTCCCTGCCTTAAAAATATCAACGTTAAGAAAAACCTGATAGACCCAATGAAATATGGGGAAAAATCCAAAAAAGCATAAAAAAATCTCTCCCAATAGAAATTTAATCACCGCTCCCCACTTGTAGGACAAAAAAATCAGGTTGTATGATGTCTATCAACAACACAGCACCCAAGCCCTACCCCGCATAAAAATAATCAGTGGGAGAAAACCTAGTGAAAACCTCCGTCTCCGGGATGAACGAGGGCGTTGATCCAACGCTGGCCTCCGCCATTTCTAAAGTGAAACGCCACGTTCTGCCGCTCTTCGTGATCATGTTTATCGTCAACTACATTGACCGGGTGAACATCGGTTTCGTCCGTACCCACATGGAACACGACTTGGGTATTGGTGCCGCCGCTTACGGCTTCGGCGCCGGTCTGTTCTTCATCGGCTACGCGCTGTTCGAAGTCCCCTCCAACATGCTGCTGCAAAAAATCGGCGCGCGAATCTGGCTGACCCGCATCATGTTCACCTGGGGGCTGGTCGCCGCCGGCATGGCATTCATTCAGAACGAAACCCACTTCTACATCCTGCGCTTTCTGCTCGGGGTGGCCGAGGCCGGGTTCTTTCCCGGCGTGATTTACTACTTCACCCGTTGGCTGCCCGGCGTCGAACGCGGCAAGGCGATTGCGATCTTTCTCAGCGGTTCGGCCATCGCCTCGTTGATCTCCGGCCCGCTGTCCGGCCTGCTCCTGCAAATCAACGGCCTGGGCATGCACGGCTGGCAATGGATGTACTTCATTGAAGGGATGTTTTCGGTGTGCCTGTGCGTGTTCGTCTGGTTCTGGCTCGACGCCAAACCCCACGACGCGAAATGGCTGAACCGCGCCGAACAGGACGCGTTGGTCAACGCCATCGACGATGAACAGAAGGCTCGCGAAGCCGCCACACCGATCCGGCCATCGATAGGCAAACTGCTCAAGGATCGCCAGATCATCCTGTTCTGCCTGATCTACTTCTTCATCCAATTGACGATCTACGCCGCGACCTTCTGGCTGCCGAGCATCATCAAGAAAATGGGCGACATGAGCGACTTCCAGGTCGGGCTGTTCAACTCGATTCCGTGGCTGCTGTCGATTATCGGCATGTATACCTTCGCCACGCTCTCGGCCAAGTGGAAGCACCAGCAGGCGTGGGTCGCCACGGCGCTGTTGATCGCGGCCGCGGGGATGTTCATGTCCACCACCGGCGGGCCGATCTTCGCTTTTGTCGCGATCTGCTTTGCGGCGCTGGGGTTCAAGTCCGCCTCGTCGCTGTTCTGGCCGATTCCGCAGGCCTATCTGGACGCGCGGATCGCCGCTGCAGTGATCGCATTGATCAACTCGGTCGGCAACCTCGGCGGCTTCGTCGCACCGACCACCTTCGGCCTGCTCGAAGAACACACCGGCTCGATTCAGGGCGGCCTCTATGGTCTGGCTGCGACCTCGATCATCGCCGCGATCATCGTGTTCTACGCCCGCACCACAGCGAAACCCGCAACAGTTGCCGCCGTGGTCGATACCGCGCCGAAGCACGCCTGACTTTCCGTTTCCAGGGATAAAAACAATGAACGCACACGACACCGCCAAAGCCCCGATCATCACCGACATGCAAGTCATCCCGGTGGCCGGCCACGACGGCATGCTGCTCAACCTGAGCGGCGCCCACGGGCCTTTCTTCACCCGCAATATCGTCATCCTCAAGGACAACGCAGGCCACACCGGCGTCGGCGAAGTGCCCGGCGGCGAACGCATTCGCCAGACCCTGGAAGACGCGCGCAGCCTGGTCATCGGCAGCCCGATCGGCACCTGGCAGAAGATCCTCAATCAAGTACGCCAGACCTTCGCCGACCGCGATGCCGGCGGCCGAGGCCTGCAAACCTTCGACCTGCGCATCACCATTCACGCGGTCACCGGCCTGGAAGCCGCCCTGCTTGATCTGCTCGGCCAACACCTCGACGTCCCGGTCGCGGCATTGCTTGGCGAAGGTCAGCAACGCGATGAAGTGAAGATGCTCGGCTATCTGTTCTACGTCGGCGATCGGCGCGAAACCGACCTCGCCTATCGCAGTGAACCGGACGCCGAAAATGACTGGTTTCGCGTGCGTCACGAGAAGGCCATGACCGCCGAATCGGTGGTGCGTCTCGCCGAAGCGGCCCATGCCAAATACGGCTTCAAGGACTTCAAGCTCAAGGGCGGCGTACTTAGCGGCGATGCGGAAATCGAGGCGGTGACGGCATTGGCCGAGCGCTTTCCTGATGCGCGCATCACCCTCGACCCGAACGGCGCCTGGTCACTGAAAGAAGCGATCCGTTTGTGCCGCGATCAGCATCATGTACTCGCCTACGCCGAAGATCCGTGCGGTGCGGAAAACGGTTATTCGGGTCGCGAAGTCATGGCCGAATTCCGCCGCGCCACCGGACTGAAAACCGCCACCAACATGATCGCCACCGATTGGCGCGAGATGGGCCACGCGATCCAGTTGCAATCAGTCGACATCCCGCTGGCCGACCCGCACTTCTGGACCATGCAGGGCTCGGTGCGCGTGGCGCAGATGTGTCATGAGTGGGGCCTGACCTGGGGCTCGCATTCCAACAACCACTTCGATATCTCGCTGGCGATGTTCACCCATGTCGCCGCCGCCGCACCGGGCGATATCACCGCCATCGACACCCACTGGATCTGGCAGGACGGCCAGCGCCTGACCAAGGCACCGTTGCAGATTGTCGGCGGCTGCGTGCAGGTGCCGAAGAAACCGGGGCTGGGTGTCGAGTTGGACATGGATCAGGTGGCCAAGGCTCACGAACTCTATAAAGGCATGGGCCTGGGCGCACGGGATGACAGCGTGGCGATGCAGTTTTTGATTCCGGGGTGGAAGTTCGATAACAAGCGGCCGTGTCTGGTGCGCTAAGGTTTTTTGGAACCACCAGCAGTCCCTGTGGGAGCGAGCCTGCTCGCGAAGGCGGTATAACAGCCAACACTTCTGTCGACTGACACATCGCTTTCGCGAGCAGGCTCGCTCCCACAGGGGGCTGTGTATTAACCAGAGACTTGTAACAACCAGTTCTTGAAGGCGAGCATCGCCGCCGTCTCCGGCCGCGACTGCAATCGCGTCAGCCAATAACTCCCCGTGGTGATCTCGATCGCAAACGGCTGACAAATCGCCTCCGCCGCCAGTTGCCGCGCGAACATCAGCGGCGGTGCCAACGCCACCCCGCCGCCCTGCAATGCCGCCTCCATCATCGCCAGCGACGAGTCGAAGACGACGCTCTGCGGCGGTGCCGCCTGAGTCGCCATACCCGCCGCCTGAAACCACTCCGGCCATTCATCCGTGCGATAGGAACGCAGCAACGTCTGCTGCAACAGATCCCCCGGCGCGTGCAATTGCCGGGCGATTTCCGGGACGCACAGTACCGACAGCGGCGCTTCCAGCAGACGGGTCGCCTCAATGCCGTGCCACGCTCCGGCGCCAAACCGGATCGCGTAATCCAGCCCTTCGGCGGCAACATCCACACGATTGTTGTTGGTCGACAGCCGTAAATCTATGAGCGGATGTTTCGCCCGAAAGTCCGAAAGCCTCGGTAATAACCAACCCACAGCAAAGGTGCCCACCGCGCCCACGGTCAACATCTCGCGATGCTGTCCGCCGGCGAGGCGTTCCAGAATCTGCGCGATATGATCAAACGACGTGCTCAACACCGGCAGCAAGGTTTCGCCTTCACTGGTCAGCATCAGCCCGCGGGGCAGGCGTTTGAACAGGGTGACGTTGAGCTGCGCTTCAAGGCTTTTGACCTGATGACTGACGGCAGCCTGGGTCACACACAACTCCACGGCAGCGCGGGTAAAGCTCAAATGACGCGCCGACGCTTCGAAGGCGCGCAGTGCGTTGAGCGGCAATGGTGGTCGAATCATGCCCTGCCCCAAATTTTTCTAATGGCTCATCCGAGATTTCATCGTTTGTCGACGAATGCCAGACTGCCTAAATTGTCGGCGCTGATCACCCGCCTAACGTTGCAAATGCCCGCAGTCTAGCGGGATAACACCCTCAACACTCATGGAAAGTGGTTCATCTATGTCATTCATCAACCCGAGCAAAGTCATTTCCTGTAGCGCTTTCGGCCTGTTCTTCGGCGCCGCGACCTGCATGGCCGCACCGCAAACCGACGAACAACTGCAAGCACTGGTCAAAGGTGCCGTTACGCCTGTGATGCAGCAGCAGAACATCCCCGGCCTGGCCGTTGCCCTCACCATCAACGGCAAACCGCATTACTTTAACTACGGCGTCGCCGCCAAAGACACCGGGCAAAAAGTCAGCGAAAACACCCTGTTCGAAATCGGTTCGGTGAGCAAAACCTTCACCGCGACACTGGCCGGTTACGCTCAGGCCACGGGCAAACTGGACCTGTCGACCAAGGCCAGCAAAATCTGGCCGGAACTCAAAGGCAGCGCTTTCGACAACATCAGCGTGTTGCAACTGGGTACTTACAGCGCCGGCGGTTTGCCGCTGCAATTCCCCGCCGAGGCGGATTCGGCGGACAAGATGCTCGGCTATTACCAACAGTGGAAACCGGTGTATCCGGCGGGCAGCCATCGGCTGTATTCCAATCCGAGCCTTGGGTTGTTCGGTTATCTGACGGCGAAAAGTCTGGGCCAGCCATTTGATCAGGCCATGAGCGAAACCCTGCTGCCGAAACTCGGCCTCAAGCACACCTTCGTCAAGGTGCCCGCGTCCGAAGCCAAGCTCTACGCTCAGGGTTACAACAAGAATGACCAACCGGTTCGGGTCAGTCCGGGCGCGCTGGATTCCGAAGCCTACGGTATTAAAACCAGCGCGGCGGATCTGCTACGTTACGTCGAGGCCAACCTGAAACCGGCCAGCCTTGAAGCGCCGCTGCAAAAAGCCATCGCCGCGACCCACACCGGTTACTACACCGTTGGCGACATGACCCAAGGCCTGGGCTGGGAAATGTATCGCTACCCGACCAGCCTCGACCGCTTGCTGGCCGGTAACTCGACGCCAATGGCCATGGAGGCGCATAAGGTTCAGTGGCTGACTCCGCCGCAACCGCAACCCGACGATGTGTTGCTCAACAAAACCGGCTCCACCGGAGGCTTTGGTACTTACGTCGCGTTCGTGCCGAGCAAAGACATTGGCATCGTGATCATGGCCAACAAAAACTATCCGATTGCGGAGCGAGTGAAGATCGCGCATACGATCCTCAGCGCTGTTGCTGACTGACCGGATTTATAGCGGGCATAAAAATGGGCGACCTGCTGAGGTCGCCCATTTTTTTATCACCATTTCAAGCCTGGAAAATGGCTTCCGGCGGATCGAGATTGTCCAGCGCGCGGTTGACCAGCAACTCGCCGACCACTGCCAACTGCTGAATCGACAGAGCGAGACTGCGCTGCGAATCGTCGAGCTTGCAGGCCATGTCGGTGGTCAGGACGTTGAGCGAGGCGAGGGTTTCGCAAGCGTGAGTCAGTAGCGTGGGGGTATCGATATCGGGGCGGATGGTGAAGACGTAGCTGACGGGATCGGGGTGATGCGGGTGGCGCAGGCGTGTGTTGCGGGAGTCGAAGGATCCAGAATCTTTGGGGGATTCGGGGGGACTTGGAGTATGTTTTTTCATAAATTAAATCCTCGGGACATTTAAAGAAAAAACTGCCGAACTCACTTCCACGAGAGGGTGGCAGCTTTGCGCAGGTGTGGAAGTCCGGGGATGCCCGAGGAACCCGGTGCACTCGAGAGTGCTCCTGCGCATAGCTGCCATAAGCCACAATGTTGGCATAAAACTAGCCAACATGTGTTCACAGGCGCATACGCGCTCTCGGGAATCACCGGACTTCCACATCCGACCACTGTTTTTTTCAGCGGCCAAAGAAGGTTATCCCCCTGCCCCACAACGCACCAGTTCACCAACGCCGCCGCGACTTGCAGGAAATATCCACGGTCGACGCAGGCCTTTGCCTCAGACATTTCTGTAGGAATATGCTGCAACGAATTTTGGGGAGCGACTGAATTTGTTGTATCTACACTTCAGCGAATCAATCTGTGGGGGGGAATGACATAATGCGCGGCAATATCTTCAATCCGACTGACCCCCAAAGGGCGTTGTAATGGACATCTACAGTTTCAAGCTTGAGGACGTTGGTCGGTTCACCGGTCTGAACGTTAAATTAGCCCCCACAGATCACCACCCCTCGAAAGTGACGGTTTTAGTAGGAAACAATGGAGCCGGCAAAACAACACTTTTGAAATCACTCGCTACATCACTGAGCTGGCTGGTTTCTAGAATTCGCAGCGAGAAAGGCATCGGAAATCCTATTGCACAAGAGGATATTAAGAACGACGCTTCGGCTGGATTCATTTACATCGCTGTAGTTGACAAGGCATTGATTCGTTCGGATATCCCAAACCCAAACGATGCTTTATGTACTTGGGGCATTGCGCGGGCTAGGCAAGGAAGAAAATCTACAGCCCACAGTTCTCTTGTGGACGCCACCCGTCTTGCCGACCATTACCGTACCCAACTTACGGCCGACAACAAGGCCTCACTCCCCCTAATCGCCTACTACCCGGTCGAACGTTCAGTCCTCGAAATCCCGCTAAAAATCCGCACCAAACATACCTTCGACCAACTCGACGGCTACGACAACTCACTCAACCGGGGCGTCGACTTCCGCCGTTTCTTCGAATGGTTCCGAGAGCGCGAAGACAGCGAAAACGAGACCGGCATTTCCGATACCGCACTGGCCGAAATCTCCGAGAAGTTCGGAACCGACAGCGACGTCTGGAAAACCCTCGCCAATCTGAAAGCCTCCTCCCGCGACCGCCAATTGACCGCCGTGCGCTCGGCCATCGCCGCGTTCATGCCCGGTTTCACCAACCTGCGTGTGCAACGCAAACCGCGTCTGCACATGGCCATCGACAAGGACGGCGTCACCCTCAACGTCGCCCAACTCTCCCAAGGCGAGAAGTCGATGATGGCGCTGGTCGGCGATATCGCGCGTCGCCTGGCGATGATGAACCAGTCGCTGGACAACCCGCTGCACGGCGACGGCATCGTGCTTATCGACGAAGTTGATTTGCACCTGCACCCGAGATGGCAGCGCAGCCTTATCCGGCAGTTGAGCGAAACCTTCCCGAACTGCCAATTTGTCCTGACCACCCACTCGCCGCTGGTGATCAGCGACGCCAAGGATGTGCTGGTTTACGTACTCAATGACGGCGAAATCCACGAACACAACGGCTTGTACGGTCTGGATGCCAACCAGGTGCTGCTGGAAGTCATGGACACCGACATTCGCAACGGTGACGTGCAAAAGAGCCTGAATCAGTTGCTGAAGTACGTGCAGGACGGAAGTCTGGATAAAGCCAAAAAGCTCTTCGCCAAGCTTTCAAGCGAACTTCCCGAAGGTCACTTGGAGCTGGCAAAAGCCGCTCTGCTGATCCGCAAACTGGAGTTGCGTCGTGCGTAAGATCATCAAAGGAACTGAGCCTGTATCACTCACTCGATGGAAACGAGCGAACAACACCGCGACTTATCGGGATTTACCAAACGAAGAGAGTCGATCCATTCGCACCGCCTGCATCAGCGAACAGTTCGGTCTGTGCGCTTATTGCTGCCAGTCCATCAACGTCGATGCGGCGCACAACGAGCATGTGCAGGCACAAGATAAAACGCCTGCGCGCACTCTGGACTTCACAAATATCGTTGCCAGTTGCGAGAACCGCCATCACTGCGGACACGGTCGAAAAACTCAGCCGCTCAAACTCACACCGTTCATGGATGAATGCGAAACCGAACTCAAATTCTATCTGTCGGGTTTGGTCGTTGGCGAAACCGCACGTGCCCAAACAGCCATCGAAGCGCTGAACCTTGGCCACACCGAGGAGAGCAATCGTGGACTTATCGGCAAGCGAAAAGCGTTGGTTGATGCCCTGATTTACAGAGCTGGCGTACTCCCTGACGAGCTGCCGCAGATTGAAGACAAAGAATTTCTCGACCGGCTCCTGGACGATCTATTGGTACCAAAAGGGCAAAAGCTTGATCCCTTCTCTCCTGTGCTGGTTAACGTAATTCGGCAAATACCGGTGTAAAAAAGGGCGAGAGGATAAATCCTCTCGCCCTTTTGCATGGAAACAACGTCTACGACAAACCATCAATCATCCGGCATTTCCGGCGGCTTGGCCGGTTTCGCAGGTTTGCTCGGTTTGGCGCCCTTCGCCCCTTTGGCCGGCTCAGGCTCGGCGGCGGCCGGGGCTTGAGCGGCGGCTGCAGCGGCCGCTTCCTTCTCGGCCATTGGCATGGCGTCGATGGTGTCGAAGATTTTCTTCAGGTCCACCGATTTCGCCTCATCCCCCGACGCCGAGAGTTTGGTCTCGCCGTCCTTGCCCACCAGGAAGACTTTCGGATAAGCACCGGCACCCAGCTTCAGCGAGCGCAGCAGCGCCATGGTGTCTTGCTGACCCATGTCCTTGCCGTCGAGTTGGCCGGACATGTTGAGGATGGTGTAAACCTTGATGTTGCGGTCGGCCACACCTTTTTTGTTGGCCGGGTCCTCCAGCGACTTTTTCAGGCTCACCCACACGGGGTCGACGGTGCTTTGCGCGATCACGATCAGCGGTCGGGCGCGGCCCATGTCTGCGGCAATCGGCGAATCGTTGTCAGCGGCGAACAAGGGGCCGGCAATCGCCAGCAAGAGTGTCAGGGTCAGTGACCTGATGAGCATGCGCATCTCCTTTTGATATCCACGCTCTACTGATTGCGCATCGTGGCGATTGTTCCGGGTGTGTCTGGCAAATATGTGTCGCCTTGTCAGAAGCTTAGGTCAGGACCGGCATTGCGCAACCGCCTGCGTGCAATCGTGACGCGGATTTGATTACCTTTTGTGAGCGCATTAGGGTGGCGGTTCTGCCCACGAAATGGAGTTCAATGCATGCACATCGAATACCTGTGCGATCACCCCGGATTTGTTGAAGAACTGTCCGAACTCAACTTCAAGGAGTGGGGTGAATTCCGCCCTGGCGACACCCTTGAGGCCCGCACCGAACGCATGCGCAAAGCCTGCGGCAAAGGCGCAATCCCCAGCGTGGTGGTGGCGATTGAAGACGGCAGGCTACTCGGTGGCGCGCTGCTGATCGACAGCGACATGAAGGCACGTCCCGAGCTGACGCCCTGGCTGGCCGGGGTTTATGTGAAGGCAGAGGAACGTGGACGCGGGGTTGCTTCGCAACTGGTCAATCGGATTGTCGAAGAGGCCAAGACGTTGGGCGTGCAGACGTTGTATCTGTACACCGACGCGGCGCAATCGCTCTATGCTCGGCTGGGCTGGGAGGTGGTCGAGGAGCTGGTTTACGAAAACTTGCCGGTGACGATCATGAAGTACACCTTCGCCGACTGAGACAATCCCTGTGGCGTGGGAGCTTGTCTCAGCTCAGTGCCGAATCGAGTGCCGCCAGTAATTGTGAGGGTTCGATTCGGCGCTCGCCGAGTTTGAGTACCCCGCCGTCGAGATCAACGCTCAGCATTACCGATGCGCGATCTCCAGGATATTTGCGCAGGAGCAAGTCGATGCCACTGGCTGTCTCGTCCGCCGTGCCGATCAAATCCCATAGGCTGTCGCTCAGATCCAGCAACACCTGCTGACGCTGCTGATCAACCACAAGCGGCGCATACAGCCAATGGCTCATACGCATTTCACGGGGCTCGACGGTAATGGCCATTCGGCCATCGCAATGCAAGGTGGTTTCACTCATGGTCTTCGATCAAAACGCCAATTTGTAGCCGATCAACAACAGCATCGTCGCCAGACACGGGCGCAGCACTTCATCGGAGATGCGCCCGGTCAGGTGGCTGCCAAGCCAGATGCCCGGCAGCGAACCCACCAGCAAAAAGCCCAGCACGCCCCAATCCATGTTGCCCATGCTCGCGTGGCCCAGGCCTGCGACGAGAGTCAGCGGTACGGCGTGGGCGATTTCGGTGCCGACCAGACGGCGGGTCGGCAGCAGCGGATAGAGGATAAACAGCGCGACGGTACCGAGGGCGCCGGCGCCAATCGAAGTCAGGGCGACCATGGTGCCGAGGATCAGACCGGTGATCACGGTCATCACATTGAGCCGCGAACCGCTCGGGTTGTAGTTGCCGCCGGCGCGTTTGTGGGCGAAATCCAACAGTCGTTTCTTGAAGAAAATCGCCAGCGCGGTAGCGAACAGGACGAAACCCAGCGCCTGTTTGATGATGGCGTTCATCGCGTCCGGCGCGGTGTGCAGGGTGCTGAGAAACCACAGGGTCATGGCCACCGCCGGCACGCTGCCGAGGGTCAGCCAACCGGTGATGGCCCAGTCGATGTTCTTGTTCTTTCTATGGACGAGCACGCCACTGGATTTGGTAATGGCCGCGTACAACAGGTCGGTGCCCACCGCCGTTGCAGGGTTGATGCCGAACCACAGCAGAATCGGCGTCATCAACGAACCGCCGCCGACACCGGTCATGCCGACAATAAAACCCACCACCAGCCCGGCAATCACCAGGCCGAAATTTGCCAATTCCATTAAGACGTCCAGAAAAACGACAGGAAAAATCTGGCCCGCAGCATAGCGATTTTTCTTATAACCACCTATATCGATACGGTCTATCGTTATGCCTTTCGATCACACCGCAGGTCCATTGTGGGAGCGAGCCTGCTCGCTCCCACAGGGATGATGTAGTGATTAGAAGATCAATGCACCCGCCGCCCCGACTTGAAGCTGTGATGGCTATTGATCCACACCGTGGCCAATGCGATCAGCGACAGGATCAGCAGCGCCCACGGAAACGACATTGCCCCCGCCCGATCCAGCAGCAACCCGCCAAATAATCCGCCGCCGGCGATCGCCACGTTCCATGACGTGGTGAGCATCGCCTGCACCACGTCGACATGGTCGCCTGCAGAATCCGCCGCCGCTGTCAGCAGCAGCGTCGCCGAGCCACCAAACGACAACCCCCACACCGCCATGCAGCCATAAATCAGCCACGGCGACGGCGAAATCAGCGCCAATACCAACGCTGTCACGGCAAACACCGCAAGGCTGATCAGCGTCAGCCAACGCAACCAGCGATCCACCAGCATGCCGATGATCCAGATCCCCACGAGCGAACACAGGCCGAACACCAGCAGCACCAGATCAACGCGCTCGGCCAGCCCGGCCTGCATCAGAAACGGTGAAATGTAGGTGTAAAGAATGTTGTGTCCGAGCATCCACGTCAGCACCACGAACAGCACCGGTCGCACACCTGGCAGGCGCAGGGATTCGAGCAGTGGCAGGCGTTCTTCGTTGTTCTGCCCCGGACGATCCGGCACCGCGATGACGATCCACGCCGCCAGCACCAAGGCCAGCGCCGACATGATCCCGAACGAGGCGCGCCAGCCGATCAGATTGCCCAGCCACGTCCCCGCCGGCGTGCCCAGCGACAACGCCACCGGTGTGCCGAGCATGGCAATCGCCAGCGCCCGCCCCTGTTGATGCACCGGCACGATGCCGCGCGCGTAGCCGGCCATGATCCCCCACGACAGCCCCGCCGCCATCCCGGCAAGAAATCGCGAAGCCAGGGTCAGGCCGTAATGGCTGGAAAACGTAGTGATGGTGTTGAACAACAGAAAGCCGCCCACCGTCATCAGCAGCACGCGCCGCCGTGGCCAGCCGCGCGTGGCGACGGTCAGCGGAATCGCCGCGACAATCGAACCCAGCGCGTACAGCGTCACCAGTTGACCGGCGAGCACTTCGCTGACGTTAAGCCCGGCGCCAATTTGCGGCAGCAGTCCGGCTGGCAGGGTTTCGGTGAGGATAGCGATGAAACCAGTCATGGCGAAGGCCAGCAACGCGGCATAGGGCAGTTTGTCCGCGCGGGCGGCGCAGTCAAGTCGAGTGAAATCGGCGCTTGCGGGGTCGGTCATGACGGGTGCAGCTCCCTTTGAGTCAAATATGACGAAGGATTGTATACAAATAATCCGCCCGCCACTCTAACCGACTCGACTTACTGCACCGGTAAAAAATTCAGAAACAGCAGACTTTGCGCGTAATTCAGGCCAATGCGCCGGTAGCGCTCATCGAGCATTTGCGTAAGCAGATCAAGGCGCGCCACCACTTTGCCGAACTCCGTGGCGAAACTCAGGTTGCTGCCCTCCTCCGAAATCTCATTGGAGAACAGCAGCGGCTGGCCTTCCTTGTTCTGGCGCTGAGACAGAATCCACGTGGCTTTTTCGATGTTGCGCGCGGCGTTGTGAACGAACGTCGGGTTGATCGCGTCAGTCATGTAGAACTCGACGCGATTGCCATGGGCGGTGACCAACATGCTGCCGATGGCATAGATGAACGCGCCGACCCGATCACCGAGAAACTCCGGGCTCATCGCATAACTGAGCGCAGCCAGATCCTTGCGCCCGCCCAGCACCGGCAACGGTTGCTGCTGCTCGATGGCCAGGCGTACCTGCTTCACCGCGGCGTGGATATTGAGGAAGCCGGATTTGCGCAGCTCTTCGGGGTTGCGCAGGTACAACTTGCCCATCAACCGATAAAGACTGTTGAGGTTGTCGCGCATCGCCAGCGTGGCCATACGGTCGACGCTGGTCTGCAGGAATTCCTGCGGTTGACCGTCACGAATCTGAGCGATGAAACCATTGCCGTCCTGATGCGTGCAGCCGCTGACAAACAGCGACGACAGACAGGCCAGCAACAGGCACGGGCGATGAACAACACGGGCGATCAGGTGAAAAGCTCTCGGCATGAATTCTCGAACAGGCACATTCCTGTGCGGCGGGAGTCACCGCATCCTGGCCATGGATAGAGCCGCCAATTGCTGAAAAGTGCAGTGTCCGCGTGGTTTCCCGACCTTCGGCAACCATTTAGTCCGACTTTATTTTTGCAATAAACGTTTAATCCGCTATAAATTCTGATTAATGCCTCAATTAGCATGACTATTACCTGTTTTGAAAACAACAACAAAAAGGAAGGTCAACCATGCTTCAATCCCGTCACTTGCTCTCCGGCCTCGGACTGTCCCTGATGATCGCCACCCTTTCCGCCAATGCGGCGGGCCTGACCGCCGAACACAAAGCCTTCGGCAAAACCAATGACGGCACGCCCGTCGAGCAATACATCCTGCGCAACAGCCACGGCATGCAAGCCACCGTCATCACCTACGGCGCGACCCTGCAATCGCTGCTGGTGCCAGACAAACAAGGCAAAGCCGCCGACGTGGTGCTCGGTTTCGACGATGTGCAGGGCTACCAGAAAGGCACCGCGTACTTCGGCGCGACCATCGGCCGTTTCGGCAATCGCCTGGCCGACGGCGCTTTTGAACTAGACGGCAAGCGCTATCAAGTGCCACAGAACGACAAGTCCAACGCCTTGCACGGCGGCACCCAGGGCTTCGATAAAAAGGTCTGGAAAGCGCAGGAAACCAAAGACAAGGACTCAGTCGGCGTGACCCTGACCTATCTGTCGGCGGACGGTGAAATGGGCTTCCCCGGCAACCTCACCACCGAAGTGACCTATCGCCTGACCGACAGCAACGAACTGCGCATCGACTACAAGGCCAGCACCGACAAACCGACCGTGCTCAACCTGACCAACCACAGCTACTTCAACCTCGCGGGTGCCGGCAATGGCGACATCCTCAAACAGGTCGCGACCCTGCACGCCAGCCATTACACCCCGGTCACCGGCAAGCTGATCCCGACCGGCGAACTGGCGCCGGTGGCAGGTACACCGATGGATTTCACCAAGCCAACGGCAATTGGTACGCACATCAAGGCTGATCACCCGCAGTTGAAATTCGCCGAGCCTAAACAGGGTGGTTTCGATTTCAATTGGGCGCTGGATACCAAGGGTGACGTGAGCAAAGTCGCCGCCGAGGTCAGTGATCCACAGTCCGGCCGGCATTTGCAGTTGTTCACCAGCGAACCGGGCGTGCAGTTCTACACCAGCAACTTCCTCGATGGCACGGTCAAGGGCAAGGGCGGCAAGGTGTATCCGCACTGGGGCGCGTTTACCTTGGAGACGCAGCACTATCCTGACTCACCGAATCAGCCGAACTTCCCGAGCACGCGGCTGGATCCGGGGCAGGATTATGCGCACAGCGTGGTGCTGAAGTTTTCTGCCAAATAAAAGCTGAAGATCAAAAGATCGCAGCCTGCGGCAGCTCCTACAGGGCGAAACCCGAGCCCAATGTAGGAGCTGCCGCAGGCTGCGATCTTTTTGCTTTTTGAACCCTTGGACTATCCTGCTGCCCACTAAGGTATCGACCGTTTCAGAAAGGAGGTTTGAATGCGTACCCTCGAATTGGCCGGCGTGCAGGTTCCGGTGATTGGCCAGGGCACTTGGCGCATGGGTGAAGACCGTTCGGCGCACAAACGTGAAGTCACCGCGCTGCGCACTGGCATCGAGCTGGGCATGACCCTGATCGACAGCGCTGAAATGTACGCCGAGGGTGGTGCCGAAACCGTGGTTGGCGAAGCCATTGCCGGCCTGCGTGATCAAGTGTTTCTAGTCAGCAAGGTCTACCCGCACAACGCCAGCCGCAAAGGTATTCCGCTAGCCTGCGAGCGCAGTCTGCGCCGGCTCGACACTGATTACATCGACCTCTATCTATTGCATTGGCGCGGCCAGTATCCGCTGGAAGAAACCGTCGAGGCGTTCGAACGTCTGCGCGAGGACGGCAAGATCGGCCGTTGGGGCGTGTCGAACTTCGATGTTGATGACCTTGAAGAACTGGCGTCACCGGCCTGCGCGACCAATCAGGTGCTCTTCAACCTGGAAGAACGCGGTGTCGAATTCGACCTGCTGCCGTGGTGCCAGCAGCAACGTATGCCGCTGATGGCGTACTGTCCGATCGGTCAGGGCGGCGCGATGCTGGCTGATCCGGTGTTGAAACAGATTGCCGCTCGTCACAACGCGACCCCGGCACAGGTTTCGCTGGCGTGGATTCTGCGTCAGGATGGCGTAATTGCGATTCCCAAAGCTGTGCGGCCGGAACACGTGCAACTCAATGCACAAGCGGCGCAGTTGCAACTGGAGGCCGGGGATCTGGCAGCGCTGGACCAGGCGTTTCACGCGCCAAAGCGCAAGCAGCGGTTGGCCATGGTCTGAGCCACCGCCGACTGGCAGAGGGCTTCGCGATGAGAAGCACTGATCAGTACGACCCGTTCAATCTGCAACGTTTCATCCAGGCGCAGGACCCGGTTTTCGAACGGGTCCTGCGCGAACTCGACGAAGGCCGCAAGCGCAGCCACTGGATGTGGTTTGTCTTCCCGCAGTTCGCAGGCCTGGGCGGCAGTGAGATGTCCCGGCGCTTCGCCATAGGTTCGGCCGAGGAAGCTCAGACCTATCTGGACCATCCCTTGCTCGGCGCACGATTACGCGCCTGCACGCAGCTTGTGCTGAATGTGCGAGAGCGTTCGATTGCCGAGATTTTCGGCCATCCCGATGACCTGAAATTTCACTCCTCAATGACGTTGTTCGCCCAGTTCGCTGCCGAAGACAGCTTGTTCAACCAGGCACTTGAGCGCTACTTCCACGGCATCCTCGATGAGTGGACGTTGCAACTGCTGGACTCAAAACAGGCCCAGTTGTCCCCCGATCAGGGTTGAGAAGTCGTCGTCGACAAACGGCAGGATCGCATCCGCCACCGGTTGCAGTTGCCGGGTGATGTAGTGGTCGTAGTCGATGGTGGATCGCCGCACTTCCAGCGGTTCGGGGCCGGCCAGGGTAATCACGTAGCTGATCCAGCCACCGTTCTGGTACTGCCGCGGTCGTCCGTGCTGCGCGTTGTAATCATCGGCCAGCCGCGCCGCGCGCACGTGGGGCGGAACGTTGCGCTCGTAATCGTCGAGGGTGCGGCGCAGGCGTTTGCGATAGATCAGTCGATCATCGAATTCACCCGCCAGGGTTTTGCGGACGTAGTCACGCACATAATCCTGATACGGCTTGCGCTGGAAGATCCGCTCGTACAATTCCTGCTGAAATTGCCGGGCCAAAAGCGACCAGTCGGTGCGCACGGTTTCCAGGCCTTTGTAGACCATTTCTTCGCTACCGTCGGCGCGTGTCACCAGACCGGCGTAGCGCTTCTTGCTGCCCTCCTCCGCGCCACGAATGGTCGGCATGAGAAAGCGTTTGTAGTGAATTTCGAACTGCAATTCGAGGGCGCTTTCCAGCCCGTATTCGTCACGCACATGCTCACGCCACCAGTCGTTGACGTGCTTGACCAGCGCATGACCGATGGCCGCTGCTTCTTCCTGCCCGTGGGGACGACGCAGCCAGACGAAGGTCGAGTCGGTGTCACCGTAGATCACCGCGTGGCCCTGCTCTTCAATCAACTTGCGCGTGCGCAGCATGATCTCGTGGCCGCGCAGAGTGATCGACGACGCCAACCGTGTATCAAAGAACCGGCAACCGCTGGAGCCGAGCACGCCATAGAAGGCGTTCATGATGATCTTCAGCGCCTGGGACAGCGGCGCATTGTGTTCGCGCTTGGCGGTCTCGCGGCCCTCGGCGACTCGCGAGACGATGGACGGCAGGCAATGCCGGGTGCGTGAGAATCTGGCGCCACGAAAGCCCGGCACGGAGTCGGCATCGTCCGGATGCTGCAAGCCTTCGATCAGCCCGACCGGATCAATCAGAAAGGTGCGGATGATCGACGGGTAAAGGCTCTTGTAATCGAGCACCAGCACCGATTCGTACAGCCCCGGTCGCGAGTCCATGACAAAGCCACCGGGGCTGGCCTGCGGCGGATTGGTGCCCAGATTCGGCGCCACGAAACCCTGACGGTGCATCAACGGCATATATAGATGCGTGAACGCCGCCACCGAGCCGCCGCTGCGATCCGCCGGCAGGCCGGTGACGCTGGCGCGCTCCAGCAAAAACGTCAGCAGTTCGGTCTTGACGAAAATCCGCGTGACCAGTTCGCAGTCCTTGAGGTTGTACTTGGCAAGCGCCGGTTTGTCCTCGGCGAACATGCGGTTGATCTCATCCATGCGCTGGTACGGGTTGTCGATCGACTTGCCTTCGCCAAGCAAGGTCTGCGCGACGTTTTCCAGACTGAACGAAGGGAAACTCCAGGTCGCCGAACGCAGCGACTCAATGCCGTCGATGATCAGGCGCCCCGCCGCCGAGGCGAAGTAATGGTTGCGGCTGCCGTGTTCGCGCCACTGCATCTCTTCACCGCCACGGCCGATTTTCAACGGTACGCCGAGGCGCCGCGCGTGTTCGTGGAGGATGCGCAGATCGAACTGCACGACGTTCCAGCCGATGATCGCGTCGGGGTCATGGCGGGCGAACCAATCGTTGAGCTTCTTCAGGATCACCGTGCGTGAGTCGCAGTATTCAAGGTCGAAGTCGACGATGCTGGCGTCACCGTTGGGCGCGCCGAGCATGTACACCTGACGCTCGCCGCAGCCTTCAAGAGCGATGGAGTACAACTCGCCGGTTTCGGTGGTTTCGATGTCCAGCGAGACCAGTCGCAGCTTTGGCCGATACTCGGGGTCGGGTTTGAGGTGGGCGTTGAGCAATGTGCCGTCGGCATCGGCGGTGCCGCTGAACAACACCGGTGCGGTGATGAAACGCTCCATCAGATAGCGTTCCGGCGGGCGCACATCGGCCTCGAAAACATCGACGCCGTGGCGGTTGAGCGCGGTTTCCAGACGCATCAACTGGCCATGTTGCTGGCAATACAGGCCGAGCACCGGGCGATGTTCGAAGTCCTGCAGGGCCAGGGGGCGCAGTTCGACGTTCTTTTCGTCATGCAGCAGGCGCTCGGCGGCTGCGCGCTGCTCGGCGGGGATAAACGCCACCGACGGCTGATGCGGCAAGCGCACACGGCGCGGCCCGGCGTCGGTCGCCAGCCAGAACTCGACTTCGGTGCCGGCCGGCGTATCGCGCCAATGCCGGGTCAGGACGAAGCCCTGCTGTAAATCCACCACTGCGACCTCGGAAAATTGAATCTGGCAGGCATTCTACGCTGCCCTTCCATAGCCCGCGTTTTCAGTTTGGAATACTTTGTGGTGAGGGGATTTAGTCACCACAAGTGCGTGCTGCTGGAGAAAAAGTGCGGCAAATGACGTTTTTTGCGTGTTATCTGCCGCTTTGCCACCTTGCCCTGAACGCCAGCGTCTACGATGCTTGGATAACAACGACAACACCTGAGTAACTGCCATGAAGACCGTCGCCCAACTGCTCAAGCTCAAAGATCAGAAAAATCAGGAAGTGCACCAGATCAAGCCTGATCACATGGTGCTCGAAGCACTGATGAAGATGGCCGAGAAAAACGTCGGCGCCTTGCTGGTCGTGGAAGACGACAATGTGGTCGGCATCATCAGTGAACGCGATTACGCGCGCAAACTGGTGCTGCATGGCCGCTCTTCAGTCGGCACGCCGGTACGCGACATCATGGTTGCCAACGTGATCACGGTGGATACCCACCAGACTGTCGACACTTGCCTGGGCATCATGTCCGACAAACGCCTGCGCCACTTGCCGGTGGTGGAGAACGGCAAATTGATCGGCTTGCTGTCGATTGGTGACCTGGTCAAGGAAGCGATTGCCGAACAGGCGGAGTTGATCAAACAGTTGGAGCAGTACATTCGCGGGGAATAAATCTAACCGCGATCGTTCCCATGCAGAGCGTGGGAACGATCAGAGGAAAGCTCAGGCCGGCCAATGCCGGGCGAATACCGGCGCCAGCACCGGATGCCGGTCAATGCGTTGTAGCCACGCATAGAAACCGGGCCGCGTCTGGCGCAGATGCTCGCGGCTCCCCGCCCAACGTGTCACCACAGCTGCCAGCACATCCAGCGCCCCCGGAGTTTCATCGTCCAGGTACAGCTCGGCGGAAAACTGGTCGGCAAACACCTCCCAACTCCAGTGCAGACGCTCACGGGCGCCGGCGATCAGGTTCTGCCGCGACGCTTCGTCGGGCATCAGCAGCCAGCGCTCGGGGTAGTCAATGACGCCAATGGCCGCGTAGCAATTGCTGACGATGTACACGAGGCCGCGAATCGCCTGGTCACGCTCGTCTGCCTCGGCCGGCAACAATCCTGACTTGGGAAACGTCAGGCCCAAATGAATCAGAATCGCCGCGCTCTCGGTGACCGCACTGCCATCGGGCAGTTGCAGGGTCGGGATCTGTTTCAATGGATTGAGTTGCGCCAACGCTTCGGCGGCTTCGGTACTGGCTTCAATATCAATGAAGCGATATGCGATCTGACACAGCTCCAGCGCCGCTTCAATAGCGGCGGCGCCTGAGTTGCGATGTCCGTAGAGCTGATACATAACCCCTCCTCAATCCCGACAGGCATCTGGTGTAGCCCTATTTATAGCTGGTGTATCCGATTTGGCACGTTTTTCCCATGCACTCGCCACTTGCGAATTCAAACCTCGCAAAACAGCGCTGGCGGTGCCCACCCCGCACCAAGAGCAATCATCGAACGCTATCCGCGTTCTTGTAAGGTGCGATACCGAACCAAAAGTTCGTGTATCCGAGCTGGCAACAAGGAGTTCACCGCGTGAATCTTCAATCGCTCTGCCGCATCACTGTCCGTTTGCGTCTATCCGCCCAACGCCGAGTTCAGCAGAACAGCCCCGGCGCCCTGCGCATTTACTTTATTACCTGAATAAAGCGACCACGCACTGTTTTCGGCGCTGAGTTATACGCCGACGGCAGCGTGTTATTTATTTTTTAAATACAACACCCAACAGGCAGTGCATTAATGAACGACAGCTGGATTGTCGAACAATAGCTAATTAACTGTTTGCCGTGCACCAAAACCGTTCTTGGATTTGCAACTAACCCAAACTTGAAGCATTGATTTCATTTAAACAAAAACAAGGAACATCGCCTGTGAACCGCTAAAACATTGACCCGCACCAAATCAGTCCGCCCTGCACCAGCAAGTGCCTTGGCGGGCATGAGAGCAGCCGCTCTGTCTCGCCCTTCAGCGTGATATAGCGTTAAGTCTGACTCGCCCTTGAAAAAGCCTCTGCATTCGGGCTGATGGAGATTTATGCGCTACGTAAAAATCCGCTCACCCAAAAAATTTATATAAATGCGACATGGGTAACACTGAAGAAATACTGGCTCTACATTTCAGCAATATTTGGCACAGCGGTTGCTATGTAACAGGCATGAGACAGCTGAAGTCTCGATGAACAGAACAATCACCAGGGAATGGCTAATGAACAAACGAAACTTATGGCGCTAAGCCAGTAACCCTGCACAAGCCCTGTTCACCGGTTAGTTAATTGATAGTTTAACTATCGGCTTGCGCACACCTTAAAGAAAGTTGCACCCACCCACTCGAACATGACGCACATGTTCGGACGGCACCTTATTGCCCTTCATCAACCCGAGGGAGCTTTAATGAACGATGCGGTAAAGCACAAGACCCTGCCGGGGCCGTTACGGGAAGCGCCGCTCCCGCCGGTATCCGGCAGGCCGGCCTTTAAAGCCAATACCTCGCAGCCCGGCGGGTTGAACAAACAGCAAATGGTTCTGTTGATTGCCGTGTCGGCGCTGATACATGGCGGTGCGTGGTGGTTTTTTCAGCAGACCCGACCCGAGCCACTGCCCACGCCGCCGCAGATTCCGGAAATGACCGTCGAGCTGACCAGCCCGACGCCACCCGCACCGCCCACTCCGGAACCACCGCCGCCGCCACCGCCTCCACCGCCGCCCGAACCCGAGCAACCGGTGGAAGACGAGGACGCGGTCAAACCGCCGCCAAAACCGGTGGAGAAGCCCAAGCCAATCGAAAAACCGAAACCGGTGGAAAAACCCAAACCGGTGAAAAAGGTCGAGCCGCCAAAAGCCCCACCCGCTCCGGCACAACCGGCCGCCCCTGCGGCGCCAGCAAAACCGAGCGCGCCACCGGCACCTGCGGCTGCGGCTGCACCCGGCCCGGTGAAAGAGTCGGCGGCGATTTCGGGCCTCGCCAGCCTCGGCAACCCGCCGCCGGAATACCCGTCGCTGGCGCTGCGGCGCAACTGGGAAGGCAGCGTGGTGCTGCGCATTCAGGTGTTGGCCAACGGTCGCGCAGGTTCGGTGACGGTGACCAAGTCCAGCGGCAAGGCGCAACTGGACGAAGCTGCGGTCGCCGCCGTGAAGAACTGGAAGTTTATTCCGGCCAAGCGCGGTGACACGCCGATTGACGGCTTCGCCACCCAGACCATCGATTTCAAATTGCCGCAATAACGGCACAAACCACGAACTCACAACCGATTTAATGCAAGCGAGGTGTAGCCATGAACGATTCACTGTCTTCGATGATTGTCCCCGGTGTGCTTTGGGGCCTGGTGCTGTTTTCCGTGGTCAGTTGGGCGATCCTGCTGGTCAAGTCGGCGCAATACCTGCGCCAGAAAGCCCAGAACAAACAATTCAGCAAAGCCTTTTGGGGCGCGCCGGATCTGCTCACCGCCGCCGAACACGCCAGCCAATACCCAGGCTCACTGGCGCGCATCGCCAGCAGCGGTTTCGAAGCGCTGCTGGTGGAAGAATCGCCGCGCACCACGCAACAACTTGCGCACACCATCAACCGTTCCGATCGTCTGGAACGCAATCTGCGCCAGCAGATCCAGAAAGAACGCCGCTCGCTGGAAAACGGTCAGGCGATCCTCGCCAGTATCGGCAGCACCGCGCCGTTCATTGGCCTGTTCGGCACCGTCTGGGGAATCATGGAAGCGCTGCAAAGCATCGGCGAAACCGGCTCGGCCAGCCTTGAAGCGGTCGCCGGCCCCATCGGCCACGCGCTGATCGCCACCGGCGTGGGGATCGCCGTCGCGGTGCCGGCGGTGCTGATTTACAACTTCTTCCTGCGTCGTCTGAAACTCGCTTCGGCGGACATGGATGACTTCGCCCACGACTTCGACGCCCTCGCCTCGCGCAGTGCGTTTTCCATCAGCCGTCAGGCCATTGCCAGCAAAACCACGGCCGCCGTGCGGGAGGCCAGCTGATGTCTTTCTCCACTCAAGACAGCGATGAAGTACTCAGCGAAATGAACGTCACGCCACTGGTGGACGTGATGCTTGTGCTGCTGGTGGTGTTCATCGTCACCGCGCCGCTGATGACCAATGCAATCAAAGTGAACCTGCCGAAAACCGACGCCGTCGCCCCCGCCGAAAAGAAAGACCCGGTGGTGGTCAGCGTCGACCAGGACGGCAAGTTCTATCTGGCCAAGACCGAACTGGCACCGGAATCACTGGAGGCCAGCCTCAAGGAGGTCAAGGCCAAGGACGCCGAAGTGCGCGTCCAGCTTCAGGCCGACTCCGCCGTCAATTACGGCCAGGTGGCCAAGGCCATGGCGTCCATCGAACGCTCAGGCATTACCAAAATTTCGGTGATGACCACCCACTGAGTGCGGTGCCGGGCGCGCATTGAGAAACACGCCCGGCACCGCTGAAGCATCCCGTCGCAATCAGCCGACCGAAAAAACGCACGGCGTCTTCGGAGGGGATCGGCTTGCTTGAAGAAAGTGGTTTTCCGCACGCGGTATCACCGAAAGCGGAGCAATGAGGGGCTCACAAGGCCAATTCGATAACGTCTAACAAAGTCGGAAACAACCATGCTGATGAACACTCCACGCTTCACGCTCAAACCATTGGTGGCCACGATTTCTCGCCATCGTTTTGTTCCGCTGTATCTGGTGGCCATGGGGATGGGCGCCGGGACCGTGCAAGCGGCGGAGGACGATAATGCTGGCGTCCCGGCCGCCGCCGCAGTGGTTGCGCCGACCACGCAACTGCAACGGGTGGAAGTGACCGGTTCGGCGATTCGCCGGGTCGATGCGGAGACGGCGGTGCCGATCACCATTCTCAAGGCCGATGAACTGCGCAAACAGGGCGTGACCACCACCGCCGAGCTGGTGCAACGCATCACCGGCAGCCAGTCGATCAACAACAGTGCCGGCTCGGTCGGCGCGGCCACGGGTGGCGCATCGTTCGCCGACATGCGCGGTATCGGCGCGAACAAGACGCTGGTGTTGCTCAACGGCCGACGACTGGCCAACAACGCCTTGTCGGGTACCAACTCGGCCGGCGGCGCGGTGGATCTGAACATGATCCCGTTTGCCGCCATCGAACGTGTGGAAGTGCTGCGTGACGGCGCATCGGCGCTGTACGGCACCGACGCCATCGGCGGCGTGATCAACTTCATCACCAAGAAATCCCTGACTGACGGCCAGCTCACCCTCGGCGGCGAAACCCCGACCCACAGCGGCGGCGGTGCGACCAAGGACATGAGCGCCAGTTGGGGTTACGGCGATCTGGAAGAAGACCGCTTCAACGTGCTCGGCGTGTTCAACTACAACAAGCAGCAGAACCTCGACGCCAACGACCGCTCTTTCGCCAGCGACTACGCGCCCGGTCGCGGCCTCGACCAGACCTCCGGCACTGCATTCCCCGGCAACTACAGCCAGAACGGCAACGCCACCAACCCGCTGGCCAACAGCAATTGCAATGGTCCCAACCTGGTCGCGCGCGACGGCCTGTGCCGCTTCAGCACCCGCGAGTACATCGACCTGGTGCCACAAACCGAGAAGACCTCGTTCTTCGGTAAAACCACCGGCAAGCTCTCGGACGATCACAACGTCAATCTCGAGTACTTCTGGTCGCGCAACAACAACGCCACGGCCATCGGCCCTGCTCCGCTCACCGGTCTGAGCCTGGATTCCTCGTCGCCCTACTACCCCGGCAACGGCATCACCCCGGCGCCGACTGATTTCGCCCTCGACCCGACGCAACCGGTCGACGTCAACTGGCGTGAAACGGCAGCAGGCCCGCGTGAATCGAAAGACCAGAACACCAGCCAGCGCTTCCTGCTGAGTTTCGACGGCCTGGTTGGCGGCTGGGATTACAACGTCGGCGCCTCGTACAACCAGAACAAAATCGTCTCCAGCGTCACCAGCGGTTATGTCAGCGATCAGGCGATGATCGATGGTCTGGCCAGCGGTTTGCTCAATCCGTTCGGCCCGCAGTCGGCCGCTGGTCAGCAGTACATCGATAACGCCGCCTACCACGGCGCCTACTCCACGGCTGTCGGCCGGGTCGCCGGGTTTGACGGGCGCATCAGCCGCGAAATCGGCGACTGGTTCGGTGCCGGCCCTTCCGGTCTGGCACTGGGTGGCGAGTACCGCAAAGAGAAATTCCACCAGGACTTCGAGCAGTTTGCCGGTGACATCCAGAGCCTCGGTATCGACCCGGCCGGCAGCGTCGAAGGCGACCGCAGCGTGAAAGCCGCGTATGCCGAGATCAACGTGCCGGTGCTCGACAGTCTCGAATTGTCTGCCGCCGTGCGCCACGACAAATACAGCGACTTCGGCAGCACCACCAACCCGAAATACTCGTTCCGTTATCAGCCGCTCAAAGAGCTCGTGGTGCGTGGTGCGTACAGCGAAGGTTTCCGTGCGCCGTCGCTCTACGAACTGTATTCACCGCGCAGCATCACGTTCACCCAGGGTTACTACAACGACCCGGCGCTGTGTACCGGCGGTGTGGTGCAACCGGGCGGCAACGGCGGGCGTGATTGCGGTCAGCAGTTCCTGAACCAGATTGGCGGCAACGAGGATCTGGCCCCGGAGAAGGCGCGCAACGTGACACTGGGCTTTGTTTATCAGCCGATCAGCAACCTGTCGGTGGGTCTGGATTTCTGGTGGATTCACATCTCCAACCAGATCCAGCCATTCCCGGAATCCACCGTGTTTGATCAGGCCGGCAGCTACCCGGATCGCTTCGTGCGCAACGCCGATGGCACGCTCAACTACATCGTCACCGGCAACGCCAACCTCGGCATCGTCGAAACCAACGGTGTCGACGTGTCGCTCGACTATCGCTTCCCGAACACGCCGTACGGTCAGTTCGGTCTCGGGCTGCAAGGCACCTACGTGGACGAGTACGACTTCCAGAGCACCATCAAAGGCCCGTTCACCGACAAGGTCGGCGACTTTCAAGGTGACGGCGTGATCGCTCGCTGGAAGCACAACCTGACCGGCAGCTGGACCTTCGGCGCGGCGCGGGCGGCGCTGACCAACCGCTTCACCACCGGTTACAACGACTACGACCGCGATACCCATGCGCGCGTGGCGTCGTATTCGGTGTGGGACCTGTCGGCCGGTTACACCTTCAACAAGGTGCTGGATGTCGATGCCGGGATGAAGAACGTGTTCGACCGCAACCCACCGTTCTCCAACCAGGCCTACAACTTCCAGAGCGGCTATGACCCGCGCTACACCGATCCGCTGGGCCGCACGCTGTTTGCGCGGATGACTTATCACTTCTAACCCCAGGGCTGGATACACCCCTTGTGTGAGTGAGCTTTTGTGGTGAGGGGATTCATCCCCGATGGGGTGCGAGGCGCCCCCAAAACCTGCAACTGCGGATGACCAGAACAACCGCATGCAATGGCTTTGCGACTGCTTCGCAGCCGGTCGGGGATAAATCCCCTCACCACAGGTTTACCTCCACATTTTCGTGCGTGACCTTCCCAGGGATTCAGGAGTGACTTCATGACTTTCATGCGCAACATGGCTGCGCTGCTTTTTGGCAGTGCACTGCTGTGCAATGCCGCCCATGCGCTGGCCGTCGGCACTTACGCAATGACGGTGTACGGCGAGGCGCCGAAATACCCGGCGGATTTCCAGCATTTCGATTTCGTCGATCCCAAGGCGCCCAAGGGCGGTTCGCTCAGCCGTGCGTCGATGGAGATCGGTCAGTACAACTACATCGCGCCCTATGCCGATCAAGGCATTTCCGTGGTGCAGGTCAATGACTGGGTGTATTCGCCGCTGGCGTTCCGTTCGCTGGATGAGCCCTACACCGTCTACGGCCTGGTCGCCCAGCAGATGGAGCGCGATCCCGAAGGCCTCTGGGTGCGTTTCACCCTCAACCCCAAGGCCCGCTTCGCCGACGGCACGCCGATCACTGCCGAAGACGTGCGCTACACCTTCAACCTGCTGATGACCAAGGGCAGCCTGAGTTATCGCCAGCAATACGCCGACGTGCAGGACGTACTGATCGAAAGTCCGCGTCAGGTGCGCTTCACCTTCAAGAACAACCTCAACCGCACGTTGGCGCTGGATCTGGCGACGATGCGCGTGGTGCCCGAGCACTGGTGGAAGACGCGCGATTTCGCCAACGGTGGCGGTTTCGAGCCGCCGCTGGGCAGCGGCCCTTACCGCGTGAGCAAGGTCGACGCCGGGCGCAGCATCAGTTTCGAACGTGATCCGGACTGGTGGGGCAAAGACCTGCCGGTCAGTCGCGGGATGTACAACTTCGACAACCTGACCGTCAATTTTTACGGCGACACTGACGTTGCGCGCCAACTGCTACAGGCCGGCGCATTCGACTACAACCGCGAGTTTTCTTCGTCCGGCTATGTGGTGGGCTACGACAGCCCGGCACTGCGTGACGGACGCTTGCAGCAATCGATCCTCGCACCGGAAAAACCCACCGCCGCTCAGGGCTTCGTGTTCAACCTGCAGAACCCGATCTTCAAGGATCGTCGCGTGCGTCAGGCGATCAGCCTGTTGTGGGATTTCGAGTGGACCAACAAGCAGATGATGCGCGGCTTCTACGTGCGGCAGAACAGCTTCTGGCCGAAGAGTGAAATGGCCGCGACCGCCCTGCCCGACGCCGAGGAATTGAAGATCCTCGAACCGCTGCGCGGGCAGATCCCCGAGGAAGTGTTCACCACGGTTTATCAGGCACCCAAAACCGATGGCAGCGGCTACATCCGCGACAAGCAACTGCAAGCACTAAAGCTGCTGGCCGAGGCTGGGTGGACGGCGAAAAACAATCGGCTGGTCAACGCGGCCGGCGAACCGTTGGAGTTCACCTTTCTCGACGGCCAGGGCGGCTTCGACCGCATGCTGCTGCCGTTCAAACGCACCCTCGCGCAGATCGGCATCACCCTCAATTTGCGCCGCATCGACTCGGCGCAATACGTCAACCGGCTCAACGCCCGGGACTACGACATGATCGTCACCAGTTTCCCGCGCAGTGGCGATCCGATCGTCTCCCCCGGCCGCGAGCTGTACAGCCTTTACGCCTCGCAAAGTGCCACGCAAATCGGCAGTTCCAATTCGATGGTGTTGGCCAACCCGGCCGTGGATCAACTGATCGACGGCCTTGTCCAGGCCAATACCCGCGACGCCATGGTGCATTACGCCCGCGCCCTCGACCGGGTGCTGCAATGGGGTTACTACATGATTCCCAACTACTACTCCAAAGGCACGCCGACGGTGTACCAGAACCGTTTCGGCATGCCGGCGCAGCAGCCGCTGTACAACGAAGGTCTGGAAACCTGGTGGGAGGTTTCGGCCAAACCGTTGACGACCCAACAGATGAACGCCCAGCTCGCGGGGGGCCAGTGACATGCTGCGTTATCTGAGTCGACGCTTGCTGCTGATCATCCCCACGCTGCTGTGCATTCTGGTGGTCAATTTCCTTATCGTGCAGGCCGCGCCGGGTGGCCCGGTGGAACAAGCCATCGCCCGCCTGCAGGGCTTCGGCGGGCACAGCATGGGCGGCGGTGGCGAGGTCGCCGCGATTGGTGGCGCCGGGCGCAGCAGCCGTGGCCTCGACCCGGCGCTGATCGAGGAAATCAAACACCACTACGGTTTCGACAAACCCCTGCATGAACGCCTGTGGCTGATGCTGAAAAACTACGCGCAGATGGATCTGGGCAGCAGCTTCTTTCGCGGCGCCAAGGTCACTGACTTGATCGCGCAGAAGCTGCCGGTGTCGTTGTCGCTGGGGCTGTGGGCGACGCTGATCACTTACCTGATCTCGATTCCGCTGGGCATTCGCAAGGCCATCAAGAACGGCAGCGCCTTCGACGTCTGGAGCAGCACGGCGATCATCATCGGCTACGCGATGCCGGCGTTTCTCTTTGCAATCCTGCTGATCGTGGTGTTCGCCGGCGGCAGTTACGTCAACTGGTTTCCGGTGCAGGGCCTGGTCTCGGACAACTTCGACAGCCTCAGCACCTTGGGCAAGGTCGGCGACTACCTCTGGCATTTGGTGCTGCCGGTGACAGCGCTGGTGATCGGCGGCTTTGCCACGCTGACCATCCTGACCAAAAACAGTTTCCTCAACGAGATCAGCCGCCAGTACGTGATCACCGCGCGGGCCAAAGGGTTGACTGAGCGCCGCGTGCTCTACGGCCATGTGTTTCGCAACGCCATGCTACTGGTGGTGGCCGGTGTGCCGTCGGCGTTGATCGAGGTGTTTTTCGCCGGCTCCCTGTTGATCGAAACCATCTTCAACCTCGACGGCCTCGGCCGCATGAGCTACGAAGCGGCAGTGTCGCGCGACTACCCGGTGGTGTTCGGCGCGCTGTTTCTGTTCACCCTGTTCGGCCTGTTGATCAAGCTGATCGGCGACCTTTGCTACACCCTGCTCGACCCGCGCATCGACTTCTCGGCGAGGACTGCCTGATGTTCACACTTTCTCCTCTGGGTCAGCGCCGTGTCGCTCAGTTCAAAGCCAACCGGCGCGGGCGCTGGTCGCTGTGGCTGTTCATCGGCCTGTGCCTGATTTGCCTCGGCGGCGAGTTGATCGCCAATGACAAGCCGCTGGTGATCCGCTACCACAACGCCTTGTATTTCCCGATCCTCAGCGATTACCTGGAAACCGATTTCGGCGGCGAGTTGCCGTTCCAGCCGGATTACGCCAGCAACTATGTGCACAAACTCATCGAGGATCAGGGCGGCTGGATGCTGTTTCCGCCGATCCCGTTCAGTTACGACACGGTCAATTACGACCTCGCCGAACCGGCGCCGAGTCCACCCTCCTCCAGCAATTGGCTGGGCACCGACGATCAGGCGCGGGACGTCTTGGCGCGGGTGATTTTCGGCACGCGGATTTCGATTCTGTTTGCGCTGATCCTCACCGGCATCAGTGCGCTGATCGGCATCGTTGCCGGGGCGTTGCAGGGCTATTACGGCGGTTGGGTCGATCTGCTCGGGCAACGGGTGCTGGAGATCTGGTCGGGGTTGCCGGTGCTGTATCTGCTGATCATTTTGTCCGGTTTCGTCTCGCCGAGTTTCTGGTGGTTGCTGGGGATCATGGCGTTGTTTTCGTGGCTGGCGCTGGTCGACGTGGTGCGTGCCGAGTTCTTGCGTGGGCGCAATCTGGAATACGTCAAAGCCGCGCGGGCCTTGGGCCTGACCGACAGCGAGCTGATGCGCCGGCACATCCTGCCCAACGCAATGACCTCCACCCTCACCTACCTGCCGTTCATTCTGACCGGCGCCATCGCCACCCTCACCGCGCTGGACTTTCTCGGTTTCGGCATGCCGGCCGGCACCGCGTCGCTGGGCGAGTTGATCGGCCAGGCCAAGCGCAATCTGCAAGCGCCGTGGCTGGGGCTAACGGCGTTTTTTGCCTTGGCGCTGATTCTGTCGTTGTTGGTGTTCATCGGTGAAGCCTGCCGTGATGCGTTTGATCCACGATCTTGATCCGAGGAGCTGACATGAAAGACCATTTGATCGAGATCCGCGACCTGCGTGTCGCTTTCGTCGGGCAGGAAGTGGTGCACGGTCTGAACCTCGATATCCGCCGCGGCGAGTGCCTGGCGCTGGTGGGTGAATCCGGTTCGGGCAAGTCGGTGACGGCGCATTCGATCTTGCGTTTGTTGCCCGGCAAAACCGTCAGCAGCAGTGGCTCGATTCGCTACAACGGCGTCGACTTGCTGCACGCCAGTGAACAGCAAATGCGTGGTTTGCGCGGCAACCGGATTGCGATGATTTTCCAGGAGCCGATGACTTCGCTGAACCCATTGCACACCGTCGAAAGACAGGTCAGCGAAGTGCTGGAAATTCACAAGGGCTTGAAGGGCCGCGCGGCCCGTGCGCGCACCTTGGAGTTGCTGGAACTGGTGGGCATTCGCCAACCCTTGCAGCGCTTGAAAGCCTATCCGCACCAACTCTCCGGCGGCCAGCGGCAACGGGTGATGATTGCGATGGCGCTGGCCAACGAGCCGGAACTGTTGATCGCCGACGAGCCGACCACGGCGCTGGACGTGACCGTGCAGCAGAAGATTCTTGAGCTGTTGATTGAACTGCAGCAGCGGTTGGGTATGTCGTTGCTGCTGATCAGCCATGACCTCAATCTGGTGCGACGCATCGCCCAGCGGGTGTGCGTGATGCGCCACGGCGAGATCGTCGAGCAGGCCGATTGCGAAGCACTGTTTCGCGCGCCGCAGCACCCTTACAGCCGCTTGCTGATCGAGGCAGAACCCAGCGGCGCGCCGGTGCCGAGCTTGTACGAGCACAACTTGCTGGAAGTCGATGACCTGAAGGTGTGGTTCCCGTTGCCCAAGGCTTTGTTCAGTCGGCATCAGGAATACATCAAAGCGGTGGATGGCGTGAGCTTCAGCCTGCAACGGGGCAAAACCCTGGGGATTGTCGGCGAGTCCGGTTCGGGCAAGTCGACACTGGGTCAGGCAATCCTGCGGCTGGTGGAATCGGAGGGCAATATCCGTTTCGGCAACAAGCAACTGAGTCTGCTTAATCAGCGTTTGATGCGGCCGTTGCGGCGGCAGATTCAAGTGGTGTTTCAGGACCCGTTCGGCAGCCTCAGCCCACGGATGTCGGTGCAGCAGATCATCGCCGAGGGTTTGCTGACCCACGGCATCGGTACCGAGACCGAGCGTGAGGCAGCGGTGATCCGGGTGCTCGAAGAAGTCGGGCTGGATCCGCAAAGTCGTCATCGATATCCCCATGAGTTCTCCGGCGGCCAGCGTCAGCGCATTTCCATCGCCCGCGCATTGGTGCTGGAACCGGCGCTGATTCTGCTCGATGAACCGACCTCGGCGCTGGATCGCACGGTGCAAAAGCAAGTGGTGGAGTTGTTACGGCAATTGCAGATCAAGCATGGGCTGACGTATCTGTTCATCAGCCATGATCTGGCGGTGGTGCATGCCCTGGCCCACGACTTGATGGTGATCAAGGATGGCAAAGTCGTGGAACAGGGCTCGTCGCGCAAGATCTTTGCGGCGCCGCAGCATCCCTACACCCAGGAGTTACTGAAAGCCTCCGGCCTCAAGCCCGACATGGAACCCTGTGGGAGTGAGCCTGCTCGCGAAAGCGGTATGTCAGTGACGTGAGTGTTGGCTGACACGGCGCTTCGCGAGCAGGCTCGCTCCCACATTGGATGGATGGTGTTTGAAATTTATTTTTTATTCACTGCATCCAATCGGCTCCGCCATGGGTAGTCCCTGTAACAGCCCTCCTTGGCTGCCAGCGATCTACCCTTTTCGGAGAAAACACTGATGAACGCCACACAGCTGATTTGCTTCACCGGTTTGCTCGCAGCCTCCTCGGCAACCTTCGCCCAAAGCAGTTATCCCGACACCATCAAAGTCCCGGACGGCCACAAGATCGCGCTGGAAACCACCGGGGTCGGCGAGATCACCTACGAATGCCGCGACAAGCCCAATATGGCCGGGCAGACCGAGTGGACCTTCGTCGGCCCCAAAGCGGTGCTCAATGATCGCAGTGGCAAGCAGGTCGGCAAATACTTCGGCCCACCGGCCACCTGGCAGGCCGAGGACGGTTCGAAAGTCACCGGCACGCAACTGGCGGTAGCGCCGTCGAGCCCGGGCAACCTGCCCTATCAACTGGTCAAGGCCAACCCCGCAGAAGGCAAAGGCGCGATGACCGGCGTTAGCTACATCCAGCGTGTCGCGCTCAAGGGCGGCGTGGCGCCGAGCAGTGAATGCACAGCGGCGAACAAGGGTAAGCAGGAAGTGGTGAAGTATCAGGCGGATTACATTTTCTGGGCGGCGAACTGATTTCTCAGGCTCACCCTGCCCCCCTGTGGGAGCTGGCTTGCCCGCTCCCACAGGGTTCTGCGTTGTAATGCGGAAAATGAGCTAGATTGCACTGCATGTCCTTACCCGAAACTGAATTCGATTACGAAGCCCGTCTCGCTGCCTGTGCCCGCGGCGAGCGGTCGGCCCTGCGCGATTTGTATGTGCAGGAAGGCCCGCGCCTGCTCGGCGTGGCCAAACGGCTGGTGCGCGACACAGCACTGGCGGAGGACATTGTCCATGAGGCCTTCATCAAGATCTGGAACGGCGCGGCAGGGTTTGATCCGGCGCGAGGTTCGGCGCGTGGCTGGATGTTCACCGTGACCCGGCACCTGGCGTTGAACCTGCTGCGTAATCAGGCTCGGGAAACACCGTTCAGCGAAGATCATGAAATGCCCACGCACGACGATGACGGCTTCGATGCCCAGGCGCATTCGGCGCGCATTCACCGCTGCCTGGAACAACTCGATCCTCAACGCCGGAGCTGCATCATTCATGCGTATGTCGACGGCTACAGCCATGCGCAGATTTCCGCGCGCCTCGAAACGCCGCTGGGCACCGTCAAAGCGTGGATCAAACGCAGCCTCAACGCCTTGCGGGAGTGCATGGGATGACCACTGAATCGGAACGCGATGAGCTGGCCAGCGAATATGTGCTCGGCACGCTCTCGGCTGAAGATCGCGCCGACGTTCAACGGCGCCTGCCGACTGATCCTGAACTGCGTGCTGCGGTGGATGTCTGGGAACGACGCCTGCTGGACCTCACCGACCTCGCCGAGCCGCAACAGCCATCCCCCCTGTTGTGGCCGCGAATTGAGCGCAGTGTCGAACGACTTACGCAAAAAGTATCTAGCCCGGCGCAAACCTCCTGGTGGAATCTGCTGCCGCTGTGGCGCGGTTTGAGTGCTGCCGGGTTAGCCGCAACGTTGATATTGGGTTCAATCCTGCTGACCCAGACCACGCCGAAGCCGAGTTATCTGGTGGTGCTGGTCGCGCCGCAGGACAAGGCCCCGGGCTGGGTAATTCAGGCCAGCAACTCACATGAGATTCAATTGATACCGCTAGGCGTGGTCGAGGTGCCGGCAGACAAGGCGCTGGAATTCTGGACCAAGGCCGATGGCTGGCAAGGGCCTGTGTCGCTGGGGCTGGTCAAGCCCGGGCAAGCGCTGAAGGTTGAATTGGATAAGTTGCCGCCACTGCAACCCAATCAGTTGTTCGAGCTGACGCTGGAAGGCGCCAATGGCTCGCCGATCGGCAAACCGACCGGGCCGATTCAGGCCATCGGGCGCGCTGTGAAGGTGCTGTGAGGCTCTAAGCTGCGGGCTCTGGCAATCATCAGCGGCGTCGATGTTCACAATCACAGCAATGAAGTTCTCATAAAAAATCTCCGGCGTAACATCTGCTCCATACCAACCAATAACACCCCGGAGCACACCATCATGAAACGCCAAACTCTTCTCAGCATCGCTTTCTCGGTTTTCGCAGTTAACGCTTTTGCCGCTACTCCAGCACACACGATGATCGCCGCCGATGGCTCGGACCGTCTGTACCAGAACGCCGTTGCTGCTGACGGTTCGGATCGTCTGCAAGGCAACACCGTCGCCGCCGATGGCTCGGATCGTCTGCAAGGCAACACCGTCGCTGCCGATGGCTCGGATCGTCTGCAAGGCAACACCGTCGCTGCCGATGGCTCGGATCGTCTGCAAGGCAACACCGTCGCGGCTGATGGCTCGGATCGTCTGCAAGGCAACACCGTCGCTGCCGATGGCTCGGATCGTCTGCAAGGCAACACCGTCGCTGCCGATGGCTCGGATCGCCTGCAAGGCAACACCGTCGCTGAAGGTGGTGCTGATCGCCTGAACGAACTGCGCAACGCTTGAATGAATGGCGTCATCGCAACAACCCAGAAAAACCCGGCTCCCCTCAGCCGGGTTTTTTATGCCTGCAACAATCAGCCACCCTTGGCCATGCAGCGTTTGTAGCGTTCATCCACGCGTTTGGCGAACCACGCGGTGGTCAGTTTTCGGGTGATTTTCGGGCTCTGCAGCACGATCCCCGGCAGCACCGCACGCGGCAATGACTTGCCTTCGGCCTTCTCCGCCAACTCGAATACCCGTTGATAGAGTTTGGTCTCTTCGAATTCCAGGGTTTTGCCCTTCTCCAGTTGATCGCGAATGGTCGGATTGCGCATGCCCAACGACTTGCCGAGGGTGCGTACCGCCAGTTCCGTGCCGCCGGGCATGATCGAATCGTAGCGAATCAAGTCGCCGTCCAGCGCCAGCGGGATACCCGACGCGCGACTGACCGCGTTCTGGAACGCCGCGTTGCGGCTGGCGTACCAACCGGCGTTGAAGTCGGCGAAACGATAGAGCGGCTCGCGGTAACTCACCGGATAACCGAGCAGATGCGCGATGCCGAAGTACATCCCACCACGACGGCTGAACACCTCGCGGCGGATGGTGCCGTCGACCGGGTACGGATAATCCTTGGCGTGCTGTTCGGCAAACTCGATGCTGACCTGCATCGGTCCGCCGGTATGCACAGGATTGAAGCCGCCGAACAGTGTGCGACCCATCGGCACCCTGCCGATGAAGTCATCAAAAATCGCACTCAACTCCTTTTCGCTGCGCGCGCTGCTCAGGCGTTCGCTGTAGCTCTTGCCGTTGGTCGAACGCACTTGCAGGGCGCCGCTGACCAACAGGCTGGGGATATGGACTTTGGCGGCGCGGCGGTCGATTTCATCGCGAGCGATTTTGCCCAGACCGGGCACGGTGGGGTCGGCCTGAAAGGTGGATTCCTGTTCGGCAACGGCCAGTACCGAACACAGATTCTGTGTGGTCGGGCTGATGCCTTGTGCAGCGAACGCGGCGTAGATATCGGTGGCCCAGCCTTGGCGATCGGCGGTTTTGGCGGGCATCAGGCGCACGATCTCGGCCTTCACTTCAGCCGGTGGGCGCGGGGCGGGTTCGCCGCCGCGCTGGCTGGCGCAACCGGCCAGTACGAGCATTGCGGCGAGGGTGATCAGTAATCGAGGGGTGTGCATGTTGCTCCATCCAGTCCGTTGAGCCGGGTTCACCATACGATCAATGGTATTCCACAAGCCAGACCCACACAGACCCTGTGGCGAGGGGATTTATCCCCGATGGGGCGCGAAGCGGCCCTGCTTTTTTACTGAAAAGGGAACTGCTGCGCAGCCCATCGGGGATAAATCCCCTCACCACGGGGGGTAAAATGCCCATCGGCCTAGCGCCTTCAAGAGGTGATGACAAACTGATTGCAAAACGTTACTGAGAAAACCTATCATTTGCACCTGGAGTCGCATTTGCGCAAGGAGTTCCGCGCCGTCTTAACCTTTTCTCACCGGCCGTGCGCCTCCAGGTACGAAACATGCCCGCTTCAGCCCGACTTGCCGTCCCGTTCCGCCCGACGCTTCTCGCCCTGCTGTGCTCCCTGACTGTCACTGCCCATGCCGCTGAAGAAGACGGCAAAGAACTGCTGCTGGACAACGTCAACATCAACGCCCAGGCCCCAGCGCCAAACGCCTTGCCACCGGTTTATTCCGGTGGTCAGGTCGCTCGTGGCGGCCAGTTGGGCGTGTTGGGTAATCAGGACATGATGGACGTACCTTTCAGTGCCGCGTCCTACACCGAGCAACTGATTCAGGACCAGCAAGCCGAAAACGTCGCTGACGTGCTGCTCAATGATTCGTCGGTGCGCCAGGCGTCCGGCTTTTCCAACCAGTCGCAAGTCTTCATGATCCGTGGCCTGCCGCTGAACGGCGACGACATTTCCTATAACGGCCTGTACGGCGTACTGCCACGGCAGATCATTTCCACTGACGCCCTGGAGCGCGTGGAAGTGTTCAAAGGCCCCAACGCCTTCATCAACGGCGTGACCCCAACCGGCTCGGGCATCGGTGGCGGCGTCAACCTGCAGCCAAAGCGCGCCGGCGACGTGCCGCTGCGCCGCTACACCACCGACATCAACAGCGAAGGCCGCATCGGTCATCACTTCGACATCGGCCAGCGTTTCGGTGAAGACAACCGCTTCGGCGCACGGATCAACCTGTCCCAGCGCGAAGGCGATACCGGCATTGATCACGAGAACCAGCGTTCGAAACTGTTCGCCATCGGCCTCGACTATCGCGGCGATGCGCTGCGAATTTCCGGCGACTTCGCCTATCAGAAAGAGCGCGTCAACGGTGGCCGCAACTCGGTCAACCTCGGCACCGCCACGCACATTCCGGATGCGCCATCAGCCGACACCAACTACGCGCCGAAATGGGGCTACACCGACATCGAAGACACCTTCGGCATGCTCCGCGCCGAGTACGACCTGAACGACAACTGGACCGCCTACGCCGCTGGCGGCGCCAAGCACACCCGTGAAGTCGGGCGCTATAACTCGACCACACTGGTCGGCAATAACGGTGCATCGTTCACCACCGGCTCGTTCATTCCCCACGATGAAGACAACACCAGTGTGATGGCCGGCCTTAACGGTAAATTCAACACCGGCCCGGTCAGCCACAAGCTCAATTTCGGCCTGACCGGCATCTGGGCCGAACAGCGCAGCGCCTATGATTTTGACTTGACCAAATACGCCAACAACATCTATCACCCGGTACAGACCCCGTCGCCGGTCGGCAACTTTTCCGGTGGCGACCTGAATGACCCGGGCATCGTCGGCAAGACCTTCAACCGCAGCCTCGCGATCTCCGACACCCTCGGTTTCTTCGATGATCGACTGCTGATCACCGCCGGCCTGCGTCGTCAGCAATTGGTCGTGCAAGGTTACGGTTACGCCAGCTACGGCAGCGGCCCGCGCTCTTCGAGCTACGACGAGTCGATCACCACGCCGGTGTACGGCATCGTATTCAAGCCGTGGGAGCACGTTTCGTTCTACGCCAACCACATCGAAGGCCTGGCCCAGGGCCCGACTTCGCCGACCAGCTCCGGTGGCTTTCGCGTGACCAATGGCAACGAAGTCTACGCACCGGCCCGTTCCAAGCAGACCGAGGCCGGGGTGAAAGTCGACATGGGCACTTACGGCGCGAGCCTGGGTGTGTACCGCATCGAGCAGCCGAGCGACGGCTACTGTGAAATCGACAGCGCCACCACGTGCACCTACGTGCGTGAAGGCGAGCAGATCAACAAAGGCGTGGAAATGAACGTGTTCGGCGAGCCGATCAACGGTCTGCGCCTGATCAGCGGCCTGACCCTCATGGACACCGAACTGAAGAACACCCTCAACGGTGCCAACGACGGCAACCGCGCCATCGGCGTGCCGACCTTCCAGTTCAACGCCGGCGTGGATTGGGATGTACCCGGCCTGCAAGGCGTCGCGCTGAATGCGCGGATGCTGCGCACCGGCGGCCAATACGCCGACGCGGCGAACAACCTCAGCCTGCCGACCTGGAACCGCTTCGACGCGGGTGCGCGTTATGCCTTCAAGGTCTCGGAAAAAGACGTGACCTTGCGTCTGGGCGTGGAGAATCTGGCGAACAAGAAGTACTGGGAATCGGCTCAGGGCGGTTATCTGACGCAAGGTGAACCGCGAGTGGCGAAGTTGTCGGGCACCATCGACTTCTAAACAACGCCGCAACATGAAAAAGGCCTCGCAGCTTCACGGTTGCGGGGCCTTTTTGGGTTTTGTGGCGCTTGATAAAGCCACTTCGCGAGCAGGCTCGCTCCCACAGGGGACTGTATTCCAAAGTGGGAGCGAGCCTGCTCGCGAAGACGGCCGGGCCTGGCCACCCTCTCCTTCTGATCCATACTTGCTCCACAGCAAACGGAGGACAGGCCCATGAACCGCAGCGACGTCCTGATCATCGGCGCCGGCCCCACCGGACTCGTTCTGGCCCTGTGGCTGAGAAAACTGGGCGTTCAGGTGCGCATCATCGACAAGACTTCTGCCCCCGGCACCACCTCCCGGGCATTGGCGGTACAGGCGCGAACCCTGGAGCTGTATCGGCAACTGGATCTGGCCGACACCATTGTGCGCAACGGCCATCGCGTGGCGGCGGCAAACTTCTGGGTCAACGGCAAACCCGTCGCGCAATTGCCGCTCAACCGCATCGGCGAAGGCTTGACGCCTTACTCTTTCGTCGAAATCTTCCCGCAGGATGAGCATGAACGGCTATTGATCGAACGCCTCGAAGACTATGGCGTCCGCGTCGAACGCAATACGTTGCTGGAGAGTTTCGCGGAAACCGGCGACGGCCTCACCGCGCATTTGCGTCTGCCCGATGGCGAGCAGGAAATCTGCCAGGCCTGTTACCTGGCTGGTTGCGATGGCGCGCGGTCGGTGGTGCGTAAAAACCTCGACACCGAATTCCCCGGCGGGACCTATCAGCAGATTTTCTACGTGGCGGATGTGCAGGCCAGCGGCCCGGCGCTCAATGGCGAGTTGCATCTGGATCTGGACGAAGCGGACTTTCTCGCGGTGTTCCCACTGGCGGGCGAAGGCCGTGCGCGACTGATCGGCACCGTGCGCGACGAACGCGCGGATCGCGTCGAAACCCTGGAATTCTCTGACGTCAGCAGCCGCGCCATCGAGCACCTGAAAGTCCATATCGAAGACGTGAACTGGTTCTCGACCTATCGCGTGCATCACCGCGTGGCTGAGCATTTTCGCAGTGGCCGCGCTTTTTTGCTCGGCGACGCGGCGCACGTGCACAGCCCGGCGGGCGGCCAGGGCATGAACACCGGTATCGGTGACGCGATCAATCTGGCGTGGAAACTCGCCGCCGTGCTCAGCGGCGCTGCCGAGGCCAGACTGCTCGACACTTACGAAACCGAGCGCATCGCGTTTGCCCGGCGACTGGTCTCGACCACCGACAAAGTCTTCAGCTTCGTCACCGCTGAGGGGCGCATGGCCGATCTGCTGCGCATGCGGCTTGCACCGTTTCTGATCCCGAAAATGGCTTCGTTCGAGGCCAGTCGCGAATTTCTCTTTCGCACTGTCTCGCAGGTCACTCTCAACTATCGCGGCATGCCGCTCAGCCAAGGCACGGCCGGCCACGTCCACGGCGGCGATCGCTTGCCGTGGGCGCATGACGGTGAAGGGGATAATTATGAGCCGCTACGCCAACCGTGCTGGCAGGTGCATGTGTACGGCGACACCAGCGACGAGATGATCGCCTGGTGCGTTAAGCATCATTTGCCGCTGCATGTGTTCGACTGGCGCCCGGCGTTTGAAACGGCGGGATTGGGGCGCAACGGCTTTTATCTGTTGCGCCCGGATACCTATGTGGCGATTGCCGATAACAGCGCCGATCCGAAAGTCATAGAACGCTACTTCCGCGATCAAGGCATCAGGCCATTCCTCCCCTGACACACCAAAAAACCCTGTAGGAGTGCAGTGCTGTTTAGATCCCGGCCAGTGCCAGATCCATCGCAAAGTAAGTGAAGATCAGATCCGCACCCGCGCGCTTGATTGCGCCTAGGCTCTCACGCACCACACGATCCTCATCAATCGCCCCGGCTTGTGCGCCGAACTTGATCATCGCGTACTCGCCGCTGACCTGATACGCCGCCAGCGGCAGGTTCGAGGCTTCGCGGATGTCGCGGATGATGTCCAGATACGCGCCGGCCGGTTTGACCATCAGCGCATCGGCGCCTTCCTGTTCGTCCAGCAGCGATTCGCGCAGGGCTTCGCGGCGGTTCATCGGGTTCATCTGGTAGCTTTTGCGGTCGCCCTTGAGCGCGCTGCCACCGGCCTCGCGGAACGGGCCGTAAAGTGCGGAGGCGAATTTGGTCGAGTAGGCCATGATCGGAATCTGGGTGAAACCGGCGGCATCGAGTGCCTGGCGAATCGCACGCACCTGACCGTCCATCGCCGCCGACGGTGCAATCACATCTGCGCCCGCCCGCGCCGCTGCCACGGCTTGTTTGCCAAGGTTGACCAAGGTCTGGTCGTTGTCGACTTCATGGTTGTGCATCACGCCGCAGTGGCCGTGATCGGTGTATTCGCAGAAGCAGGTGTCGGACATCACGATCATTTCCGGCACGGCATCCTTGGCGATGCGCGACATGCGCGAGACCAGACCGTTTTCGCGCCAGGTATCGCTGCCGTTGCTGTCCAGATGGTGGGACACGCCGAAGGTCATCACCGATTTGACGCCGGCACGGGCGTAGCGCTCGATCTCGCTGGCCAGTTTGCGCTCGGGAATGCGCATCACCCCGGGCATGCTCTTGATCGGCACGAAGTCATCGATTTCTTCCTCGACGAAAATCGGCAGCACCAGATCGTTCAGGCTGAATTCGGTTTCCTGGAACAGACTGCGCAGGCTCGCATTGCGGCGCAGACGGCGGGGACGTGCTTCGGGGAACTGACTGGACATGGGGCCTTCCTGAAACCTGCAGATGAGACGAAAGTCGTAGGGGGCGAAGCTTATGCCTTGCGGGGGTTGAGGTACAAACCTGGATCAATCAAGAGTGCATTACCGGGGGTGCAATAATCATCGGGGTTACGCTGGCGCGTCTTGCCTTCAGAGAGTCAACTGTCCGTCAATGCAGGTCACCACAGCACCGCCAACCCAGATTTCGTCGCCAAGCCGATTAACCCGAATCCGCCCCGCTCGGCCCATGCTCAAACCCTGACTGACGGTGTAGGAATCTGGCGCCAGCCCTTCGCCGAGTAACCATTGAGCCATCCCGGCATTCAGACTTCCGGTGGCCGGATCCTCGGGCATACCATCCCCGGAAATAAACGCGCGCACCTCAAACTGTGCCTCATCACCCTCGCGCTCAGGATCCCACGGAGCGATGACGCCAACCGCCAGACCAAGCATTTGCGCATGATCCGGTTGCAGGTTCAGCACCTGCTGCCGATCGCTGAGCATCACGGCCAGCCATCCCGCGCCGTTGTCCACCCACTGCGCACGAACAATGGCGTCGCTGGCAAGGCCAAGACCTCGCTGCACTCGCGCCATAATCTCGGACTCAACCGGTCCCGTCCTTATAAGTGGCGGTGCGAGAAACGCGAGTTCCTTGCCCTCGCGCCGAATCCGCACCAACCCGACGCCGCACTCCTGAATGATCTCGTCGCCTTTGGGCGTGCCCCCGGCCTCGAGCCAGGCATGGCAGCTACCGAGCGTTGGATGACCGGCAAACGGCAATTCGTTCAACGTGGTGAAAATCCGCACCCGATAATCGGCGCGAGGATCCCGCGGTTCAAGAATGAACGTGGTTTCGCTCAAATTGGTCCATGCGGCAAACGCAGCCATGCGTTCATCGCTCAGGGAGTCGGCGCCAAATACCACCGCCAGCGGATTGCCTTTGAGCGCTATCTGGCTGAAAACGTCGACTTGCTTGAAATCGAATGAACGCATACACAGACCTTTATTGAGGAATAGTCAAACCACGCACCACCGCCGGTCGCGCCAGGAAGCGTTCCAGCACGCGGGTGACATTCGGGAAATTGCTGATGCCGACCAAGTCACCGGCCTCGTAGAAGCCAATCAAATTGCGCACCCACGGAAACGTGGCGATGTCGGCGATGGTGTAGCGCTCGCCCATGATCCAGTCGCGCCCTTCGAGGCGAGTGTCGAGCACCTTGAGCAGACGTTTGCTTTCGTCGACGTAGCGATCACGCGGACGCTTGTCTTCGTAGTCTTTGCCGGCGAATTTGTTGAAGAAACCCAACTGGCCGAACATCGGGCCGATACCACCCATCTGGAACATCAGCCACTGAATGGTTTCGTAGCGCAGCGCGCCTTCCTGAGCGAGCAATTGGCCGCTCTTGTCAGCCAGATAAATCAGGATCGCGCCGGATTCGAACAGCGGCAACGGTTGGTCTTCAGGGCCGTGGGGGTCGAGGATGGCCGGGATCTTGTTGTTCGGATTCAGCGACAGGAACGCCGGGGACAACTGGTCATTAGTGTCGAAACCGACGCGGTGCGGCTCGTACGGCAGGCCGATCTCTTCGAGCATGATCGAGACTTTGACGCCATTGGGGGTCGGCAAAGAGTAGAGCTGAATCCAGTCTGGGTACTGCGCGGGCCACTTTTGGGTGATCGGGAACGCGGACAGATCGGTCATGGGAAGCATCCAGTCACAAATGAAAGGCCTGAGCATAATCCAGGATCATCCGCTCTAGCTCGGGTTCTTTTCCCGGACGGCCACCTGCTTACTTAATTTCGCAACATCCTGTCGCTAACCTGCGAACAAGCCATTGAGGGTTGCCGATAGAGTGCTGCGCACTTTTGCCGATCGAACCAAACGGCCTCAGAGGACTCTGAGTTATGCCTTTCGCAAGGGAAGCGCAAACGACATGGAAAACACCCGGTGCTGGGAGCCCGCGGTGTAAAGGTTTGTCAGCCTTAACCGAACACGCTGAAGAATTCTTAATTTCATGACGAACCTTATGAGTTTCGCCAAACGCTTCAAACATCGCGCTTATGTGGCCCTGCCCTCCCTGTTGGCGGTCAGCGCGCTGTTTCTGTCGCTGGAATCCAGCGAAAGCCGTGCGCAGCCGGTCGACGGCACGCAGACTTTGGTGTTCCTGCGCCACGCTGAAAAACCCGAGGGCGGTCTCGGCCAGCTCAACTGCCAGGGCCTGAACCGTGCCATCGACCTGTCGACACTGCTACCGGAGAAATTCGGCAAGGCTGACTACGTGTTCGCCGCCAATCCGACGCGCAATGTCGAGGAAGGCGAGCTGGACAATTCCTACAGTTACATTCGCCCACTGATGACCATCAGCCCGGCCGCGATCAAGCTCGGCCTGCCGGTAAACATCGAGTTCTCGGCCAACGACACCAGCGATCTGGCGCGTGAGCTGCTTGATGACAAGTATCACAACTCGACGATCTACACGGCCTGGTCACACGGCTATCTGCCGGAGCTGATCAACAAGGTGGCGGGCAACGCGGTCGGCGAAAAGCAGAGCATCACCGATGACTGGGCGGGCAACGACTTTGACTCGCTGTATGTGCTGACCCTGACCTGGCACAACGGCAAGGCCAGTCTGCAGAGCCATAGCTACAAGCAGGGGTTGGATAATGGCAAGGAATCCTGCCCGACCTGAGTTGTGCGGTGTCTGTGCCTGCCCTTTCGCGAGCAGGCTCGCTCCCACAGGGGCTGACGAAGGCACCTGATTCGTGTCCACCGAAAACCCAATGTGGGAGCGAGCCTGCTCGCGAAGGGGCCGGTAAAATCAGCCTCAATCTTTCAAACTGACCCGCTCGCGCAAATACTCGATAACCGCCCCGCGCTCACCCGCAAACTCGATTCGCCCGCCCTTCTTCTCCCGCTGAAACACATACATCGGGTCGTAATACTCGCGCAGCAACACTTCGATCCAGTCCCGGAACAGTTCGACTGACCCGCTGCGCGCCTGCTCGGACAGCGCCTCTTCCATCTGCAAAAACATTCGCTGGTGGCGCTCGCCACCCAGGCGTCGCTGAATGTTGTGCAGACTGGAAATCAGCCGCTCGGCATACAGCGCAAAGCCCTGCTCGCCATGCACCGCGACGAACTCGGCGTGCAGGTCAATCACATAATCCTGGAGGATGCGCTCGACGCGGTTTTCGATGCTGTCTTCCAGCCAGACCAGCGGTGCCGCTTGCATGCCTTTGTACAGCGGCAATGGCAAGGCGCAACTGCCGACCACTCGACTTTCGTCCTCCAGGACAAATTGACTGATCCCGCCCGCACGCTTCTTCAGCACATCGACAGCCAACCGATTTTCGAAATCGATGTTGGTCGGTTGCCCGATGGCCCGTTTGCCGAAACTCGACCCCCGGTGATTGGCATGGCCTTCCAGATCCAGACTGTTGCTCAACTGCACCAGCACTTCGGTTTTGCCGGTCCCGGTCATGCCGCCCAGTAGTACCAATTCACACTCGGCCACCGCCTGATCGACGGTCTCCAGCAGAAAAGTACGCATAGCCTTGTAACCGCCGCCGACACGCGGGTAATCGATACCGCCCTCTTCCTTGATCCATTGCTGGACGATCTGCGAACGCAGGCCGCCGCGGAAGCAGTAAAGATAGCCATCGGGATTGGCCCGGGCGAACTCGACCCAGCCTTGAATGCGCTGCTCCCTGACCTCGTTGGACACCAACCGCTCACCCAAGGCAATCGCGGCTTGCTGCCCGTGTTCCTTGTAACAAGTGCCAACCAGTTCGCGCTCACGGTCATTCATCAGCGGCAAGTTGACCACGCCGGGAAACGCGCCGTGGGCGAATTCAATCGGCGCACGGGCATCCATCATCGGCCGGTCGTTGAGGAAGATGTCACGGTAATCAGTGCAGTCGCGGAACATCAAATCACCTCGACTGCGTTCGTCTGTCGCTCAACCAGTTCACCGATTGGCGCAAGGTTCAGTCCCAGTTCGGCGGCGACGGCGAGGAACTCGTCATTGCCTTCAGCCGTGACGGCGATGAGCAGGCCGCCGCTGGTTTGCGGGTCGCACAGCACGCGTTTGTGCAACTCCTGCACGCGCCCAACCTTGCTTGCGTAACTGTCGAAATTGCGCAACGTACCGCCGGGTACACAGCCCTGATCGAGGTAATACTCGACGCTGTCCAGACGCGGCACGAGGTCATAGTGGATGCGTGCGGTCAGTTGGCTGCCATCGGCCATTTCCACCAGATGCCCGAGCAGTCCGAAACCGGTGACGTCGGTCATCGCGGTGACGCCGGCCAGTTTGCCGAAGCGGCTGCCGGGTTTGTTCAACGTGCACATCCAGTCGCGAGCCACGCCAACGTCGCTGTGGCGCAACTTGCCCTTCTTCTCGGCAGTGGTGAGGATGCCGATGCCCAGCGGTTTGGTCAGGTACAGCAAGCAACCAGCGGTGGCAGTGTCGTTGCGCTTCATGTGGCGTTTTTCGACGAGACCGGTCACGGCCAGGCCGAAGATCGGCTCCGGTGCATCGATCGAGTGGCCGCCGGCCAGCGGAATACCTGCGGCGTCGCACACCGCACGCCCGCCGCGAATCACTTCCCGCGCGACTTCCGGCGCCAGCACATTCACCGGCCAGCCGAGGATCGCAATCGCCATCAACGGATCGCCGCCCATGGCGTAGATGTCGCTGATCGCGTTGGTCGCGGCGATACGGCCGAAGTCGAACGGGTCATCGACAATCGGCATGAAAAAATCAGTGGTCGACACAACGCCGCGCTCGGCATCGATCTCATACACCGCCGCGTCATCGCGCGAGGCATTGCCGACCCACAGCTTCGGATCAAGGTTCTGCGCGCCGCTGCCGGCCAGAATCACTTCCAGCACCTGCGGAGAAATCTTGCAGCCACAACCGGCGCCGTGGCTGTATTGGGTCAGACGAATCGGCTCACTCATCAGGAGGGTCTCTGGCAGGGAATGGGGCGGATTCTAGCAGAGAGCGGAACTTGCAATTTGTCTGGTGACTGTCAAGGCGCCTGCGCGAGCAGTCAATGAACACTTCACTGCAAAAGCGCAGAAAGTGCCCTGATGAAAAATCATCTGCCACTGTTAGACGGTTCCTACACCGATTTCACTGGTTACATGTTTGGGCTACGGCGGGTTGCGTCTTTGCCTACAACAACGCCAGAATCGCCCGGCTTGTGTGCCTTGCGGGCTGTGCCTATTGTTTCTCGGTCGCTGAAATACAGCGGTCGGGCTTGGCGGCCCGGAAAGGTGTTGCAGGTTCTGTCATGAAAGTTTCAGGCGCTTATGGGTGCCGGACTCACTTTATGGCGGGTTGCACATGGATTCCTTCGGGGATGCCGATTCACCTTTCTCGGTCCGCCAACCCTGTGCAACCTGCCACCCAATCTGCTTGGCGGCAGATGGGGTCAGTCCATCGATTTGAAAGGTGATTTCACAATGGTCAAAGTTACTCCGGATCCCCCCAGCACCATGTTCATGGTCGCGCCCAACATCGACACCGAATCCCTACTCGCCAACGCCTGCGAATCATTGGCCTCTGCCAACGTGATGCTGGCCGAATTTGCCGCCGTGCTGAACGGCCAAAATCGAAACACCGTGCTGGGCATCGCCCAGATCGTCATGCTCGGTGAACTTGCAGTCAATCGGGCCTTGGACAATATCGATCCGCAACAATAAAGATCAAAAGATCGCAGCCTGCGACAGCACCTACAGGAAAACGCGAATTTCCGTGTAGGAGCTGCCGCAGGCTGCGATCTTTTGCTTTAACCAAAAAAAACCGCCCTTTCGGGCGGCTAAAAGTGCTTCGACCCTAAATCAGAAGCCAAGGCTGAAGCTGACGGTCATCGCGTGATCGTTGTTGTCGTTCGACAGTTGTCCCGAATAGCCGATCCCGAGTTTGCCGGTCGGGCTGATCTGGAAGTCCACACCCGCTTCGACGATGGCACTGTCCTTGGCAATCGGTACGCCCTGAGTGCTGAACGAGGCGCCGCCGTCGATGAAGGTCAGATCCGCGTCAGGCTTGGTGTCGCCGAAGGCATGCCGCCAGCCGACGGCCGCGCGCGGGGTGAATTGCCCGCCGTTGGCCAGGGTGATGACTTTGCCGGCGCGCAGGCCCAGGGTGGAGAAGGTGATGTCTTGATCGGCATCGGCCTTCAGGCGCCCTACTCCGCCTTTTTCCTTGGCCTTGTCGGTGTCGTAGTTGACGTAAGCCAGACCGGCGAACGGCTCCAGCGCAATACCGGCGGCGTCGATGGTGTAACCGACTTCGCCGAACACTTGGGCGCTGTGTGCGTCGTAGTTGGCCTTCAAGCGGTCGTTGTAGGTGCCGACGCTGACGTCGCGTTTGGTCTCGATGTCGTGCCAGCTATAAGCCGCGCCGAGGCGCACGGCCAGTGCGTCAAACTGCGAGTTGAGGTACGCCGCCAGGTGATAGCTCTCGACCGTGGCATCCGAACGACGATCATGCGCGTCGAGGTCGCTGCGGGTGTAACCGGCGGCCATGCCCACGCGCCACTGGTCATCGAGCTGCTTGTCGGTGCCGAGCATGAAGCCGCTGAGGTTGCGATCAAGCCTGGCGCTGTTGCTGTCGCCATCCGATTCACCCCAAGCGCCGAGTGCGCGCGCCCAGCCGACCATTTCGCCGTGGCAACCGTTGCTGCTCAGTTGGTTGTCGCTTGGAGCCAGGGCGCGGCGTGGATCATCCGGCGCGCTGCACGACGGCTGGCGCATGCGATCGTTGACGGCCTCCCGCACGTAGCGCGAATCCTCAAGGATTGCGCTGGCGGTACTGGCGTGGATTTCGCCGGACAGACTGTCGAAGGCATTGCGTGCACCGGCCACGCTGAGGTTGACGATTTCGTTCTGCAACGCAGCCCCCGCCGCACCGTTACGCGACAACGCTGACGCGGTGTTGCGCTGGTTGCCCGTGGCCGCCACGTCGGCGAACGAGTTGCCGTTGCGGCTGACCGCCAGGGTCACCGAATCGGCACCGTAGACCAGCGAGCTGTTGAGGAAAGCGTACTGCGGCAAATCGGCACTGCTGAAGGTGCCGGTGACACCGCCGCCCGCCGTGATCAGCGAATACACGGTGTTGCCGGTGAACGGTGCGAGCGAATTCACCTGCAAGCCGCCGCCAAGCGCCGCCGTACCGCCGACTGCCAGCGGTGTAGCGGTTGGCGAACTGATGGTCAGCGCCAACACACCGGTTGGAGCATTGGTCAGGTTACCGGCGACGCTCAGGGTCCCCGCCTCGCCACCTGAAGCCACCAGACCGTTGTTGACGATTGAACCGACGCTGCCGTTACCGCTCAGGGCCGCGCCGCTGGCCACGGTGATTTGCCCGCCCAACGAGGCGCGCGCGGCACGACTACCCACCTGCAGCACGCCTTGATCGACCGAAACGGTGCCGCTGAACGGATTATCACCAGTCAACAGCAAGGTACCGGTCCCGCGTTTGAGCATCGCACCAAGTCCGCGCAGCGACCCGTTGAATTGACCGTTGAAGTTCTGCACGAACAACAGCGAAGCGTTGTTGAGAATGTTGCCTTGCAGGCTGGTGGTGTTGCCGACCAGCGTACCGCCACTGACGGTGGTGCCACCGCTGTAAGTGTTGGCGCCGCTCAGTACCAAGGTGCCGGAATCCAGTTTCTCGATACCGCCCGTGCCCACCAGCGGTGTGGAGATTTCCGCGCTGCCGCCAGCATTGACCCGCACGGGTGCGAGACTGCCGTCGGCACCGTTGACCGGAGTCAGCGTGCCGCCAGCTCCAGACACAAGGCTGTAACCGTTGGCGAGGAATTGCAGGCCGGTGAAGTTCTGATTGCCCTGGACGGTGACCGTACCGCCCTGCCCGCCAAACACCGCGAACTGACCGTTGGACGCCAACGCCTGGGTGCCGGTCGGATCGGTCCAGTTGGTGTCCGGCCCCCACACACCGCTGCCGCCCCCGATGCTGCCATCAGGATTGGTGGTGCCGCCGTTCCAGAACTGCACCTCCCCCGGTGTGCCTTGCACCAGCAGGTTTACCTGATTGGCGATGGCGGTTTGCAGGGTCAAGTTGGCCGCCGAGACCGGCAGGCTGCCATAGACCAGACCGTTGTTGGTCAAGCTGCCGCCGTAACTGAACAGTTGATAGACCCCGGTACCGAAGCCGCCGGCGTTGCTGATGTTCAGCGTGCCGTCGAGGGTCAGGTTGCCGGCGACGTTGACCACTGTTGTAGAGCTGGTGGCCGAACCGAGGCTGAAGTCCAGGTCGGTGCCCGAGGACAACGCCAGCGAGCCCACTGACAAAGGCGTCGCCGTGCCGCCACCGGCCAGGGTTGCGCCGTCGGCCAGTTGCAGCGCCCCGCCGAGTTGCCCGCCACCGCCGATACTCGCACCGCTGGCGACGTTGACGTTGGCGCTGTTGAGCACGCCGTTGATGGTCAATGCGCCGGCCTGCACCGAGGTGTTGCCGGTGAAGGTGTTGTTGCCGGTGAGGAGCAATTGGCCGCTGCCGGTTTTGTTCAGCGTACCGGTGCCGGTGAGGTTGCCGGTGTAGCTGCCGTCAGCATTCTGCTCGAAGGTCAGCGCCGCGTTGTTGACGATCGCACCTTGCAGGCTGCTGGTGTCGCCGCGAGTAATGCCGCCGTTCAGCGTAGTACCACCGCTGTAGGTGTTGGCGCCGCTGAGCACGAGGTCACCTGCGCCGTTTTTCACCAGACTGCCAGTGCCGGTCACAGCGCCCAGCAGCGTGGTGTTCTGGGTGCCGGCCAGGGTCAGTTGCGCGCCGAGGTTGATGGCGTTGGCCAGTTGCAGCGCCGAGGTGCTGTCGAGGCTGCCGTTGCCGAGCACACTCAGTGCGCCGCTGCTGATCGCGCTGTTGTTGCCGAAGATCAGCGTGCCGGCGTTGAGCTGAGTGCCACCGCTGTAAGTGTTGCTGCCGTTGAGGGTCAGGCTCGAGGCGCCAGTCTTGATCAGACTGCCGCTGCCGCTGACAACACCGCCGAGGGTCAAGGCGTTGGAGCCAGCGACGTTCAAGCCACCGTTGAGCACCACATCGTTGGCGAGGCTGACGCTGGTGTTGCTGTCCAGCGCGGTGCCGTTGGCCGCCGTCAACACGCCAGTGCCGAGGGCTGCGTTGTTGCCGACCACGATCTTGCCGCCGTTGAGCGCAGTGCCGCCGGTGTAGCCGTTGGCGGCGTTGAGCACCAACGTGCCGGTGTCGTATTTGCCGAGGGTGCCGGCGCCGTTGAGTGCCACGCCGATGGTCGCGGTGGCGTTCGGGTCGACCCGCACCGAAGCGTTGCCGAGTGAACCATTGACCAGATTCAGCGAACCCGCCGTGCCGTTTTGCAGGCTGTAGCCATCGGTGACGAACTGCATGCCAGTGATGGTTTGCGCATCGTTGACGGTCACAGTGCCCGCCGCGCCCTGGAACACCGCGAAGTTGTTGGTCCAGGCCTGATTGGTGGTGCCGTTGACGTCGGTCCAGTCGGTGATGCCAGTTCCCCAGGTGCCGCTGCCGCCATCGACCGAACCGTTGGCGATCAGCTGATTGCCGTCCCAGAACTGCACGGTGACGCCCGGTGCGGTAACCAGCAGGTTGATCTGATTGGCCAGCGCGGTTTGCAGGGTCAGATCGCCCGGGGTGACGCTGCCCGGCACGGTGCCGATGAGCATGCCGTTGTCGGTCAGTCCGCCGGTGTAGTTGATCAGGCGATAGACGCCGCTGCCGAAGCCGCCGATGTCGCTGACGTTGAGAGCGCCGTCGAGGGTCAGGTTGCCGCCGACGTTGACCAGCGCATTACCGCCACCGGACACCGGCGTACCGAGGCCGACGTCGAAGTTGGAGTTGCCGTTGAACACCAGCGAATCCACCGACAAGGTGCTGCCGGTAACGCCCGCCAGATGCCCGCCATCGGCCACCGTCACTGCACCGGTCAATGTACCGCCGCCGCCGAGGGTGCCGCCGCTGTTGACCAGCACGTTGCCGCTGGCCAGCGAACCGTTGACCTGCAAGGTGCCGGCGTTGACGTTGGTGTCGCCGGTCAGGTCGCTGATGCCGCTCAGGGTCAGAGTGCCGGTGCCGAGTTTGGTCAAGCCGCCGTCACCGCTGAGAATGCCTGCAAACGTACTGCTGACGTTGTTGCCACCGAGGCTCAGCGTGTTGCCGGTGCCGATCAGCGCGGTGCCGTTGCCAGTGACGCTGGCGAGACTGCCGGAAGCGCCGAGGTTGAGCGCCGCGCCACCGCCGAGATTGACCGTGGCGTTATTGCCCAGCGCCGTGCCACTGAGGGTAGTCAGGCTGCCAGACAACACATCGAAGGTGCCGCTAAAGGTGTTGTTGCCAGACAGCGTCACATCGGCCAGACCGTTTTTAGTCAGCGTGCCCGCCCCGGCGATCACACCGCCAAGGGTCAGGTTGTTGTTGCCGGCCAGGCTCAAATTGGCATTGACGTTGAAGCTGTTGGCGAGCACCAGCGGTCCGGAGGTGTCGAGGGTCGATGCACCCGCCACGGTCAGTGCGCCGGCACCCAGCGAAGCGCCAGTGCCGAGGGTCACTGTGCCGGCATTCAGCGTGGTGCCACCGCTGAAGGTGTTGATGCCGTTGAGGGTCAGGTTCGACGCGCCATTCTTGATCAGCCCGCCAGCGCCGCTGACGACTCCCGCGAGGGTCAGGTTGTTGCTGCCGGTGTTGCTCAGGTTGGCGTTGAGCACAACGTTGTTGCCCAGGCTCAGCGCACTGTTGCTGTCCAGCGCCGAGGCGCCGGCCACCGTCAAGTTGCCCAAGCCCAACGCCGAATTGCTGCCGGCGGTCAGGGTGCCAGCGTTCAGGTTGATGCCGCCGAGGAAGTTGTTATTGCCGCTCAGGGTCAGGCTGGCCGCGCCGTTTTTGGTCAGGCTGCCGGCGCCGTTGATAGTCCCGGCAAGGGTCAGATTCGCCGTGCCGCCGATGCCGAGATTGCCGGCCAGGTTGACCGCGCTGTTTACCGAAACTGCGGTGGCGGCATCCAGCGTGGTGCCACCCGCCGCGTTCAAGGTGCCCGAACCCAACGCCGCGTTCGACGCCAGAATCAGTCCGCCCGCGTTCAGCGCCACTGGCCCAAGGAAGGCATTGTTGCCGCCGAGGGTCAGGTTGGCCGCGCCGTTTTTGATCAGACCGCCCGTGCCGCCGATCACGCCGTTGAGGGTCAGCGCATTGCTGCCGACCACGGTCAGGTTGCCGTTGAGCGTGGCGGCGTTGCCGAGGGTCACTGCGGCGTTGCTGTCCAGTTGCGTACCGGCATTAGCGGTCAGCGTGCCGCTGCCCAACGCCGTGTTGCTGCCGACGATAATCTTGCCACCGTCCAGTTGCGTGCCGCCGCTGTAGGTGTTGGCGCCGTTGAGCACCAGGGTGCCCGTGTCGAGTTTGTTGAGAATGCCGCTGCCATCGATGTTCACGCCAATGGTGGCGGTCACGCCCGGATCGACCCGCACCGCCGTGGTCCCGCCAGTGCCATTGACGGCGGTTAACTGACCCGCCGTGCCGTTGACCAGGCTGTAACCATCGGTGAGGAACTGCATGCCAGTGACCAACTGCGTGCCGTTAACCGTCACTGTACCCGCCGTGCCCTGGAACACCGCGAAGTCGCCAGCCCAAGGCTGATTGACCAGCCCGTTGGCGTCGGTCCAGTTGGTGCCGACTGCATTCCAGATGCCGCTGCCGCCATCGACGACGCCGTTGGCAATGGCCTGGCTGCCGTCCCAGTAACGGATGTTGGAGTTCGGTGCCGACACTTGAATGTTGATCTGATTGGCCACCCCGGTCTGCACCACCAGATCGCCGAGCGCGTAACCGACCGGCACGCCGGCAACGTCCAGACCCAGATTGGTCAGCGCACCGGTGTAGTTGAACAGGCGATACACACCGACACCAAAACCGCCGGCGTCGGTGACGTTGAGATTGCCGTCGAGGGTGAGGTTGCCACCGATGTTCATCAGCGAGGCGGTCGAGGGTGTGCCCAGCGCCACATCGACGTTGCTGCCGGCAGCGAGGGTCAGCGCACTTGCCGACAAGGTGTTGCCCGACGAAAGCGCCAGATGCCCGCCATTGTTGATGTTCACCGTGCCAAGCGCCGAGCCGGTACCGCTCAGAGTGCCGCCGGTGTTGACGTTGACCTGCGCGCTGGCCAGCGAACCGCTGAGATCCACGGTGCCGCCATTGATGGCGGTGTTGCCGGTAATGCCGTTGATCCCGGTGAGGTTCAACGTGCCCGTGCCGACCTTGATCAGGCCGCCGCTGCCGCTGAGGCCGCCGTCGAAGGTGCTGGTGACGTTGCCGCCGCCGACGGTCAGCGTGTTGCTGCCGGTGAGCTGCACATTGCCGCTGCCGGTCAGCGCGCCAAGGCTGGCGTCGCTGCCCAGATTCAGGCCGGCGCCAGCGCTGATATTCACGCCTGAGGTGCTGCCCAGTGCATTGGTGTTCAACGTTGTGACGCTGCCGGACACGATGTTCAGTGCGCCGGTGAAGGTGTTGTTGCCCGCCAGCGTCAGGTCAGACAGACCGTTTTTGGTCAGGCTGCCGGCGCCGTCGATGATGCCGTTGAGGCTCAGGTCATTGTTGCCCGCGACGGTCAGACCGGCGTTCAAAGTGAGTGCGTTGCCGATACCGAAGGAAGCGCTGTTATCCAGCGTCGCCGCGCCACCGACGATCAACGCGCCGCTGCCCAAGCCGTTGGCATTGCCAAGGGTCAGGGTGCCGCCGTTGAGGGTGGTGCCGCCGCTGAAGGTGTTGTTGCCGTTGAGAGTCAGATTGGCCGCGCCGTTCTTGATCAGCTCGCCAGTGCCGCTGGTGACGCCGCCGAGGGTCAGGTTCTGCGTGCCGCCGACGGTCAGTGCGGCATTGAGGGCGACTGCGTTGTTCAGCGAAACCAGCGGCGAATTGCTGTCCAGCGTTGCGGCGCCGCCCACGGTCAAGGCACCACTGCCCAGCGCCGAACTGTTGCCGACAGTCAGGGTGCCGGCGTTCAGGGTCGTGCCGCCGAGGAAGTTGTTCGCCGCGTTGAGGATCAGATTGGCCGCGCCGTTTTTCACCAGACTGCCGGCGCCGCTGACCAGACCGGTCAGGGTCAGATCGGCCGTGCCGCCGACATTCAAGGCACCGGCCAGGGCCACTGCATTGTTCAGGCTGACGGCGGTGTTGGCGTCCAGCGTCGTGCCTGCCGCCGCGTTCAATGTGCCCGAGCCCAGCGCGGTGTTGCTGCCGACAATCAGCTTGCCAGTGTTCAGTGCGGTGTTGCCGAAATAGGTGTTAGCGCCGTTGAGGGTCAGGTCGGCGGCGCCATTCTTGACCAGTCCGCCGATACCGGCGACCACGCCGCCAAGGGTCAACGCATTGGTGCCGCCCAGGGTCAGGGTGCCGCCGAGGTTGACGTTGTTGGCCAGTGTCGCTGCGGTGTTGGCATCCAGTGTGGTGCCGTTCGACGCGTTGACGCTGCCCGTGCCCAGCGCAGTGTTGGAACCGACAATCAGCGAACCGGCATTCAGCGCCGTGGTGCCGGTGTAGGTATTGGCGCCGTTGAGGGTCAGGCTCGACGCGCCGGTCTTGATCAAACCGTTGCCGCCACTGATCACGCCACCGAGGGTCAGCGCGTTGGCGCCGCCGGCGGTGAGGTTGGCGTTGAGGGTGATCGCGTTGTTCAGCGTCACCGCCGAACTGCTGTTGAGGGTCCCTGCCCCGGCCACGGTCAGTGCGCCCGTGCCGAGTGCCGCGCCGTTGCCGACGGTCAGGCTACCGGCGTTCAACGTGGTGCCGCCGGTGAAGGTGTTGGCGCCGCTGAGGGTCAGGTTGGCCGCGCCATTCTTGAGCAATTGGCCGGCACCGTTGATCACACCGGCAAGGGTCAGGCCGCTGCTGCCACCGATGGTCAGGGCGCTGTTGAGGTTGACGTTGTTGTTCAGATTAACGGCGGTGTTGCTGTCCAGCGTTGCCGTATCGGTGACCGACAAGGCGCCAGTGCCCAATGCCGCATCATTACCGACGGTGAGCGTACCGGCCGTCAGCGTCGTGCCGCCGGTAAAGGTGTTGGCGCCGTTGAGAATCAGGCTCGTGAACCCGCGTTTGGTCAGCCCGCCACTGCCGCTGACGACACCACCAAGGGTCAGGTTGGCACTGCCGCCTATGTCCAGATTGCCGCCGAGGCTGACAGCGTTGGTCAACGCTACTGCTGTGCTGGCGTCGAGGGTAGTGCCCGCCGCCGTGGTCAATGCGCCGGTGCCCAGCGCGGTATTGGAGCCAACGATCAGCGTCCCGGCGTTGAGCGCGGTGCCGCCGGTGAAAGTGTTATTGCCGCTGAGGGTCAGGTTTGCTGTGCCGTTTTTGATCAGGTTGCCGGCGCCACTGATGACGCCGCTCAGGCCCAGCGCCTGCGTGCCGCCGATGGTCAGATCCGCCGCCAGCGCGATGGCGTTGGCCAGGGTCACGGCAGCGGTCGCGTCCAGCGTAGTGCCGGCCGCCGCGTTCAGCGCACCGGTACCGAGCGCGGTGTTGCTGCCGACAAACAGGCTGCCGGCATTCAGCGCGGTATTGCCGCTGTTGGTGTTGTTACCGGTCAGGGTCAGGCTGGCGGTACCGGATTTGGTGATGCCGCCGGTGCCGGACAACACGCCGCCCAGGCTCAGCGCATTGCTGCCGAGCACGTTGAGGGCGCCGGTCATCGCAATGTTATTGGCCAGGGTCACGTTGGCGGTGCTGTCGAGACTGGTGCCAGCAGCGGTGGTCAAAGCGCCGCTGCCCAGCGAATCATTATTGGTCACCAGCAAGCTGCCGGCGCTCAGCGTGGTAGTGCCGGTATAACCGGTGTTGGCGCCGCTGAGGGTCAGGCTGCCGGTGCCGGTTTTGGTCAGGCCGCTACCGCCGCTGATCAAGCCACCGAGGGTCAGTGCTCCCGTGCCGCCAGCCGTCAATGTGCCGCCGAGGCTGATGGCGTTGGCCAGGCTGATGGTGCCCGGTGCACTCAGCGTCGTCGCGCCGGTCACGTTGAGGGTGCCGGTACTGAACGCCTGATTGTTGCTGACCTGCACCGTGCCGCCATTGAGCGTGGTGTTACCCAGATAGGTGTTGGCGGCGCTGAGGTTAAGTTGGCTGGAGCCGATTTTGGTCAGGCCACCGCTGCCGGAGATCACCCCGCTCAATGTGGTGGCGTTGGTGCCTTGCACCGTCACACCCCCGGCACCGAGGGAAATCAGATTACTGATGTTCAACCCGGCGTTGCTCGCCTGCAGAATCCCGCCGTTAGAGGTCAACACACCGCTGCCGAAGGTGGCGTTGTTGTTGAATTGGGCGATACCACCGTTAAGCGTGGTCGCACCGCTGACCAACGGCCCCTGCAAGGTCCAGGTGCCGCTGTTGATGGTCAGGTTGTTGAAGTTGACATAAGTGGCGCTGGACGCAGTGCCGACACCCGTGGTGCCGCCGCCGACGCCAATCGGATTCTGCAGGATCAGGCTGTTGGTGCCGCCCGCGCCACCGTCGACCGTGCCGGTCGGGGCGAAGGTCAGGTTGATGCCGATCAGCCCACCCAGCCCCACACTGACCTGTACGCCGTCACCCACGTTGACGCTGGAGCCGGTCACCGCCGTGAAGGTGTTGGTACTGCTCGCGCCCATCGAAACGCCGCCGGTAATCGTGCCGGCGTTGGTAAAGGTGTTGCCCGCCGCCGACGTCTCGAAGGCGATCCGGCCGTTGATGACGCCGGTGCTGCTGTTGGTCATGTTGACCTGCGAGCCGCCGTAGACCCCCACCACCGGGGTATCGGCCAAGGTGATTCCGCCCACCGACAGCCCGGTCGAGGTGATGGTGCCGTTGTTGGTGATGCTGGTGGTGCCGGCCGCTGCGTTGTTCACCGCAATGCCCAAGCCGTCGATGCTGGTCAGATTCAGCCCGAGCAACATGCCAGTCCCGCGGATGATCCCGCTGGCGTTGTTGAGCACGCTGACTGTACTCGTCGCGCCGGTACCGATAAACGCACCGCCGCTCAGTACGGAGACCAGGCCAAGCAGCGCCGGATCGATGGTGCCGGAGTTGTTCAGGCTGATGTTCACCCCGGTCAGGTCCATCACGTGGCCGCCGAGGGTCGCGTTCATTTGCGCCCCGCTGTTGACGTTAACCGTCAGGCCGTTGGTGGCGCTGCTGAAGTTGTTGAGAAACAGCGGCAGGCTCGGCACGCCGGTACAGGTCACGGTCGAGCCGGCCGTGGAGCACGTGGCCAGCGCCGGGGTGCTCACGCCACCCAACAACAGTCCGGCGACGCTCAGGTGCACAGCAAGGGAAAGAGGGGAAAAACGCGAGACGAGGGCGACACCAAACCTTGCTTCCACGGGCTACTCCTTGTCGTGGTCAATTCTTCCTTGAAGGCGTGCGAAGCCTGCTTATTCCACACGCGAATCAAGAGCGCGACGGTCATCAGAAAACCGTTGATTGCTCACAACGCTAGTAGACGCCCAGACATGGGGCACGGATTAAATGGTGTTAATACTTTAATACTAGCCGCTCTAGGACGAGGGTTTCGGCCAATAGACACGGAGATTTGAACGCACAACATCGCCCTTGTTGGAGCTGCGGCACGCAGCTCCAACAGTGGCAACCGGGAGGAGTTGGTATGGCTTATGCAAACGTTTGCGAACCGTCAATCCCGGCATTTTCGCCACACATCCAGTAGGCCCACAGAATCCGGGCCTTGATCCGCAAAAAAGGACTTTGAATGCACGTCGCTTCCGTTTTTCGCGCCCCGTTTGTGCGCACGTTTGCTGTTTCCCTGCTACTGACCGGCGTTACCGGAGTTCTCAGCCACAGCGCGATGGCGCAACCGGCGCTCCCCGAAGAATCCGCCCAGGGCGAAACCCTCAGCCCCGAAGCCAGTCCGCCGCAAAAAGGTGCGTACCTGTCGGACTGGTACAACCAGGACCTGACCCTGATCGGCAGCAAAGACATCAGCTTCGGCCCGCAGCCGGCGGACGACATCTACCTGGAATACGAGTACTTCGGGCGCAAAGGCCCGTTCGAGCTGTACGGGTACATCGACGTGCCGAAGATCTTCAACATCGGTAACAGCCACGACAAAGGCGTGTGGGACCACGGCTCGCCGGTGTTCATGGAGCACGAACCGCGCATTTCCATCGACTACCTCGCCGGCCGCAGCCTGGCCATCGGCCCGTTCAAGGAGTGGTACGTCGCGTTCGACTGGATCTACGACCACGGCAGCCGCAAAGAGAACCGCGCCAACACCCTCTACAGCGGCTTCGGTACCGACATCGACACCCATTCGCGGGTCAACCTGTCGGCCAACTTCTACGGGCGCTACCAGTGGGAAAACTACGGCGCCAGCAACGAGTATTCGTGGGACGGCTACCGCGCGCAGCTCAAGTACATCGTGCCCATCGAAAAATTCAGCAACGGCGCCTCGCTGACCTACATCGGCTTCACCAACTTCGATTTCGGCTCCGACATGCACAAGGACAACCCGGCGCGCACCGCCAACGCGACGGTGGCGACCAACGTCTTGCTGTACTCGTTCACCCATTTGCGCTTCACCCTGGTCGGGCGTTATTTCCACAACGGCGGCAACTGGGAGGACGGCAGTGAGTTGAATTTCGGCGACGGCAATTTCCGCGCGCGTTCCAACGGCTGGGGTTACTACGCCGGCATCGGTTATCAGTTCTGAAATCAGGAGATTTTTATGCAAGCAATGATGCGAGTTTCACTGGCCGCTGCCGCCCTGCTCTCTTCCACCGCATGGGCTAGCGCTGCGCCAATCCAGCCCAAAGTCGTGCTGATCACCATGTTCGCCCCCGAGGCGCAGCACTGGATCGATCGCCTTGAGCTCAAACAGGAAATCCGCGTGCCGGGCCTGTCCGCCGAGTACCCGAGCATCCGCTGCAACACGCAGCAGGTGTGCCTGCTGACCACCGGCATGGGCCAGACCAACGCGGCCGCCTCGACGCTGGCACTGGCCATGTCGCCGAAATTCGACCTGCGCAAAAGCTACTTCCTGATCGCCGGCATCGCCGGGATCAGCCCCAAACACGGGACCATCGGCACCGCCGCGTGGGCGCACTATCTGGTGGAGTTCGGCACGCAGTGGGAGCTGGATTCCCGTGATGCGCCCTCGACCTGGCCGACCGGCTACATCGGCATCAACACCAAAGGCCCGAACGAAAAACCGCCGCTGGATTACAAGACCGAAGTCTTCGAACTCAATCCGACATTGCAGGCCAAGGCCTTCGCCCTGAGCCACAAGGTCGAACTGAGCGAGAGCAAGGAATCAGCCGCTTGGCGTTTGAAGTACCCGTCAGCGCCCGCCAACCAACCGCCAGTCGTCACCCGTTGCGACACACTGGCGGGCAACACCTGGTTTTCCGGCACACGCCTGAGTGAACGGGCCGAGGTCTGGACCAAATTGCTGACCGACAACAAGGGCGAGTACTGTACGACGCAACAGGAAGACAACTCCACTTACGAAGCCCTGCTGCGCGCCAGCCGCGAAGGACTGGTCGATGTGCAACGCCTGGCCGTAGTGCGCGCCGGCTCCGACTTCGACCGTCCTGAACCGGGCGGTAGTGAAGTGGATAATTTGCTGAAATACGCCGATCAGGGCGGCTTTGTCCCTGCCCTTGAAAACCTCTATCGCACCGGCAATCCGCTGGTGCAGGACATCCTCAAAAACTGGTCTGCCTGGGAAAACGGCGTCCCGCAATCCTGAATTCCTTGCGGAGCAACTGTAGGAGCGAGCCTGCTCGCGATAGCGGTGTTTCAGTCACCCATGCATCAACTGACACCCCGCTATCGCGCAAGTCCCTCGGCCAGCGGTGCTTCGACCAGACCTTGCGGCAACGGCAGCAAGTCTTCATCGAAGAACCGGCCGAACTGTTCCAGCATGGCCACGCACGCTTCAACGCCGTACAGCAGCGAATTGATCCCGACCACCGAACCGCCCTTGCGATACAACGCCAGTGCTGGCAACTGCACATCGCCGTCCACCGGCGCGGCAATGATCGCGATGCGACCGAACGCGGCCAGTGCCGGCACCGGCATTTTCCGCGTGCTGCTCGATATACAAACCACGCGGATACGTGCGCGCCAGCGGCTGAACGGGCACATCGGTGTCACTGAGATCGGGCGGCGCGGCGAGGGCCATGGCGAGCATTCATTGGGGTTGGCGAAGACGCCATGGTAACCAGTGCGTCAGTGCGTCGCCTTTGATAGATACCGTCGGACAATCCGAGTGAATTTTCCCGGTGCGCTGCGATCCTTCTATTACCACAGGGAGGAATACGGGCTTTATGAACAACGCAAAACTCTACGTCATCGAATACACCCTTCACGGCACGCCCAAGTCGTTCATTATCCGCTCGGACAAAATGGACAACGCCGAGGCGTGGCACTGGGCGAGTTGCGACGCGGGCGTGGGTCGAATCCCGCGTTTCGGCCGCGAAAAAGTACAGAAGACCAGCAAACCGATGGCGGAAAAATTCGGTGTGGAAAACGTTGTCTGGCGACCGACCAGCTAAGCTTTACGCAGCGATCGGGATCATTCGGGGGAATGCACAATGAGCCACATCAGCAGTCCGGCGCATCTGGATTACGGCCTGGACACATTGTTCGGACGTATCACCAAAAGTGTCGATTGTGAGGTGGGGCTTGAGGCCGTCGAACATGATCCGTATTGCTTTGCTCTGAGAGTGCCGGCACCGTTTCCTGAAAATCTTGATCAAGCGAAAACCGTGGTAGTCAGGGTTGAGGGGCGACGACTGCAAGGAACAGTCCGGCATACGGAACGGCTGGAGGATGAAAGTCTGAAACTGGAAGTGGAGCCTGATTAGGCTCCACTTTTTTGTGGGCGGTCGTCAGCCGTGGGCGCATTTACAGGCCTTGCTTGAGCACTCCTCACCGTTTTTGTGATGGTTGGCACAGCCTTCGCAGCAGTAGTGCTTGCCGTGGCGCGCGATCGGGTGCTCGCCGAGCTTGCAGTTGCATTTAGTACAGTCACAGTTGCTTTCAGAAGTTACAGGCATGGGACAGACTCCTTCAGTGGTGGTTGTCTGAGGCTTGAAGGGCAAGCCGTAGGAATCAGTGTAGGAGCTGCCGAAGGCTCGGGGCCGCGATCGGACGATCTTTTGATTTTGTTTGGGGGGTTGGGGGGTTGGGGGGCATATCCGTTGCTGCGGTAACGGCTGCTTAGGGTTCCGCCCTTACGGCGGGTCACTTTTTCCAGACGCCGAAAAAGTAACCAAAAAGGCTGCCCCCTGACGTACGGCACTTCGCTGAGGCTCAGTGTTCCCTCGCTACGGTGTCCATCCGGGGGCATCGCCTACGGTTTGCTTCGCTGCACCTCCTCTCGATGTGTGCGGCTTCGCCGCAC
>NZ_JBIUWI010000027.1:0-15668 GCF_044743385.1 Pseudomonas sp. NPDC087639
TCCCCCCCAGCGCGAGGTAACGCGTTGCGGGTGTAACAGGTCGGCGCGGATGTGCGCCTCATGATCTACCGAGTGGGTCTGCTTCTGGCAGTCCCTCTACAGCGGACTTTGGATTCTTCTGTTTCGCCCTCTCCAAGTCAAGCCGTCTATGTGCTTAATTGTGGGTAAGCACATGAGAACGCAAGAAAAAACCTGAAAACAGCTACTCTGTTAGTGTCAATTGCGCAATTTTGCCAAGGAATCAGCATGCGAATGCTTCTGTTAACCCTGCTGATCGGCCTCAGCCCATGGTGCACGGCCGCTCAGATCTACAAATGGGTCGATGCCCAAGGTGTCACTCACTTTGATGCACAACCTCCCCAAGGCCAGCCGTCCACTACCCTGCAGACGCCCTCCTCGCCTGCGGCAAAACCGGCGCCGATGCCAGGTGGCGGCGTGATGGGCGATCAGAAAGCCATCGACGACAAGGTCAAGAAGCAAGTCGCCGATCAACAAGCGCAGCTCAAGGCGTTTTGCGAGCAGGCACGTACGAATCTTGCGCAATTGCACAACAATCCGCGTTTGCGGGAGGAAGTTGAGGGGGAGTTGCGGCGGCTGAGCGATGCACAACGTCAGGAGCGCATCGTCGAAGCGCAGAAGCAGATTGCGGAAAACTGCCAGTAACAACTGGCAGCTTCCGGTTCAGCGCGAAGCAGTAATCAACTGATCAAACTGTTTGAGCAATAACTGAAGCTGCCGATCCTTGCCCTGCATATTGCGCTGGGCGAAGACCATTTCAGCCATTTCCTGAATGCCCGAGGCGTTCGGCAAAGGCAGATCCTGCTCGAGGATCATCTTCATCCGAGGCAGGAAGATCCATTGCAGCCACTGCTCGAAGTCCAGCGTGTCGACCGAGAATGGCTCGACGCTGCTCAAGGCTTCTACCGACGGCTGAACTTCATCCCACCACCCCTGCGTGCGCAGCTCACGCTCAATCAGCAACAGCTGATCGGCGATTTTCGGGAAACGACTATCCATCACAACGAAACCTTGGCCTTCTGGCGAGCCTGCGCAGCGCCGGCGGAATCACCTTGTTTCTCACGGGACTGAGCGATGATTTCCCACAGGCTGGCCTGCAAGTCCGGACGGCCGTTGGCCATGGTCAGTGCCCGACGGGCAAACTGCTCGGCTTGCGGCGCATCGCCTTGGGCCATACGCACCTGCGCCAGGCGATAAAGCACTTGCGGCTCACGCGGGGCAACACGCTGCGCGCGCTCCAGGCTGGACGACGCACCATTGAGGTCGCCACCGGCCTGTTGCTGTTGGGCAGTCGTCAGCAAGGCGAGTACCGGACCGTCCAGTTGCTCGTCCGCCGACAGACCGCCGCCGCTGCTGGCAGAAGGAATGCCGCTCGGCGTCGAAGGCATGCTGTAGCTGCCGGAGTTGATCGGTGCCGATTCGACTGGCGAAGGGTTGTACGGCCCCGGCGTGATGCCGCCGGATGCCGGGCCCGGCACGATCGGCGAAGAGCTGATCGGCGCCGATGTTGCCGCGCCGCCGCCCGGCACCATCACCACAACGCCAGTATCACCTTGCGGTATGGCCTGAGTCTGGCCCTGCGCAGGACGCTTGACCGTGGTTTGACGGAAGCCGCCATTGGCCGAAATACGTTCGCTGTTGGACACAGCCGTGCCCGAATCAACCACCGGAATCGAACCACGCTGTACGGTAGAGCAGCCGCTGAGCAAAGCCACGGCAGTCACCGCTGGAATCAACCACTTGTTCACTTGAAACCCTCTTTGCTTAATTCATCCAGCCCTTGACCCAATCCATCACCGACTCGCCGGAAGCAGGCGTTTCGCTTGCACAGGCAGCGCCGGGTGGTGGTTCGCTGCCGCGAATATACGGCATCTGCACCGCCCCCGGGCAGTTGGCATCAGAGCCTTGCCCGGTACGCGAATCGACCCACGCCTGGACGATGTTGTCCGGCTGTGGCATGTCCAGCGGCAGCGGGTCAGCCTTGCGCATGAAACTTGTCCAGACCTGCAACGCACCGGTAGCACCAGTGAATGGCGTCTTGCCGTTGTCATCGCGTCCCAGCCAGACCACCGCCAGCAGATCCTGACTGAAACCGGCGAACCAGCTGTCACGCGAGTCGTTACTGGTACCGGTCTTGCCGGCCAGTGTCAGGGTCTTGGGCAGCACGTTGTAAACCGAGCTGCCGGTGCCTTCACGCATGACCCGCTGCATGGCGTTCTGGATCAGGTAAATGGACGCCGGATCGAAACGCTGCTGAATCTGGAACGGATAACGCTTGAGCGGCTCGCCTTCGGCGGTCAGCACGCTGCGAATCCCGCGCATCGGCGTATTGAAACCACCGTTGGCGAGGGTCTGATACATGGTCGCCACTTCGATCGGGGTCATGCCGCCGGCACCCAGCAACATCGACGGGAATGCCGGAAACTCGCGCGTCACACCCAGGCGCCCCAGCGTCTTGAGGACATTGGGCACGCCCACTTCCAGGCCCAGACGCGAGGTCGACAGGTTGTAGGAATGCGCCAGGCCCTGATAGAGGAACACAGTGCCGTGGGAACGACGATCGTAGTTCTGTGGTTTCCACACTTGACCGTTCGCCCCCTTGACCGACAACGGATCATCCGACAACCAGCTGGTCAGGGTGTATTGGCTCGGTTTTTCCAGCGCAGTGAGATACACCGCCGGCTTGATCAACGAGCCGATCGGTCGTACCGCATCCAGTGCCCGGTTGAAGCCGGCATAGCTTGCCTGTCGGCTGCCGATCATCGCCTGGACTTCGCCGGTTTCCGGATTGGTCACGACCATCGCCGCTTCAACGTCATCGGAGCCTTTGCGCCCGGACAGACGCTTAAAGGTGTCGTTGACCGACGCCTCGGCTTTCATCTGCAGAATCGGGTCGAAACTGGTGAAGATCCGCAGACCTTCTTCGGTCAAGTCTTCGTCGCGGTAGTCTTCACGCAACTGGCGTTTGACCAGATCGATAAAGCCCGGGAACGAGCTGTCGGCCAGCTTGCCGCGAGTGGTCACACCCAGTGGCATTTTCTTCGCTGCTTCGACCTGCTCCGCCGTTGCGACGCCTTGTTGCTCAAGCACATCGAGCACCAGATTACGGCGTTCCAGCGCACGCTCGGGATTGCGCCGCGGGTTGTAATAGGACGGGCCTTTGACCATTCCCACCAGCATCGCGACTTGATGCAGCTTCAACTCGGACAGAGGCTGACCGAAGAAGAACTGACTGGCCAGACCGAAACCGTGCACCGCGCGTTGGCCGTCCTGTCCGACGAAGACTTCGTTGAGGTAGGCCTCAAGAATTTCCTTCTTGTCGTAATGCAGCTCCAGCAGCATCGCCATCATCGCTTCGGTGAGCTTGCGGGACAGGCTGCGTTCGTTGGTGAGGTAGAAGTTTTTCACCAACTGCTGGGTCAGCGTACTGCCGCCCTGGGTCATCTTGCCGCCGGACGTGTTGACCCAGATGGCGCGGGCAATCGACTTCGGCGACACGCCCCAGTGACTGTAGAAATCCCGATCCTCAACCGCAACCAGGGTTTCCAGCAGATATGGCGGCACTTGATCGAGTTTGATCAGAATGCGGTCTTCAAGATTCTTCGGATAAATCCCGCCGATCAACACCGGTTCCAGGCGCACCACTGACAGCTTGGAGCCGTTGGTGGCTGAAAGCTCGGCGACATAATCGCCCGAGAAGCGCACGCGCACCGGTTGCGCTTTCTCAAGACCTTCATAGAACTGGAAGCCACGGGTATTCAGATCGACGGTGTTGCCGCTGACGGCAGCGGCGCCAGGGCCATTGCTCACGGCTTCGCGGCGGTAGCCGAGGGCATCGAGTTCGGTGAGGAAATCGTCCTTGCTGAGCTTTTGTCCGACGAACAGCTCAAGCGGGCGCGCGTAGACCTTGGCCGGGATGGTCCAGCGCTTGCCGGAGAACTTCTCCTGCACCACGGCATCGAGGTAAACGGCGAAGCCGGCCAGCACCACAAGGCCGACCAGACTGAGTTTAATGGCCCAACCCAACCATGGGCGCAGGCCCTTGGCAGGTGGTTTTTTAGGAGTGCGGGGGGATCGAGTTCGAGTCATGGCGGCGGATTATACGCACTTTATTCATACTCAACAGGAGCGCTCCGAGGTTTGCGTCGGGCTGGCGAGCGGCCATAATGGCGACCTCGAATTTCCCCCAGTCTCTGAAGGATCGCCCGTGAGCCAGTCACTGATCGCTGCCCTGCAAAACCCGGCCCTCTACCCGCACCCCGTCGAAGGGTTCCAGGTCATCGAAACCCATATCTCGTGGGTGATCCTCACCGGTCCCTTTGCTTATAAAGTGAAGAAGCCCGTGAATTTCGGCTTCCTCGACTTCACCAATCTCGAACAACGCGGACACTTTTGCGGCGAAGAACTGCGTCTGAACCAGCGCCTGACCGACGATTTGTATCTGGAGGTGTTGCCTGTCACCGGCAGCGTCGAAGCCCCACAACTGGGCGGCGACGGCCCGGCTATCGAATACGTGCTGAAAATGCGTCAGTTCCCGCAGACCGGTTTGCTCAGCACCTTGCAAGCCAATGGCGAGCTGACCACCCAGCACATCGATGAAATGGCCGAGCAGATCGCCCATTTCCACCTCACCGCCCCAAAAGTCCCGGCCGAGCACGACGCCGGCACCCCGGACAGCGTGATGGCGCCGGTATCGCAAAACTTCGAACAGATCCTGCCGTTCCTCAGCGACAAAAATGACCTGCTGCAACTTGAAGCCCTGAAAGCCTGGGCCGAAAGCAGCTTTGCGCGTCTCAAGCCACTGTTCGCCCAGCGCAAGGCCGAAGGCTTCACCCGCGAGTGCCACGGCGATATTCACTTGGGTAACGCTACTGTCATTGACGGCAAAGTGGTGATCTTCGACTGCATCGAATTCAACGAACCGTTCCGCTTCACTGACGTCTGGGCCGACACCGGTTTCCTGGCAATGGACCTGGAAGATCGCGGCCTGAAATCCCTGGCCCGCCGCTTCATCAGCCAATATCTGGAACTGACCGGCGACTATCAAGGCCTGGAAGTGCTGAACTTCTATAAAGCCTACCGCGCACTGGTTCGCGCAAAAGTAGCGCTGTTCAGCATGCCGGCAGACGCGACCCCGGTGCAGCGCGCCACCACCCTGCGCCAGTATCGCAACTACGCCAACCTGGCGGAAAGCTACAGCACCATTCCTTCGCGCTTCATGGCGATCACCCACGGCGTTTCCGCTGTCGGCAAGAGCCACGTGGCCATGCGTCTGGTCGAAGCGCTGGGGGCGATCCGCCTGCGCTCCGATGTTGAGCGCAAGCGTCTGTTCGGCGAGCAAACCGTCGCCAATGATGTACAGGCCGGCATTTATAGTGCCGACGCCAGCGCCAAGACCTACGCGCGCCTGCATGAAATCGCTGACGTGATCCTGCACGCCGGTTTCCCGGTGGTGATTGACGCCACTTACCTCAAGCGCGAACAACGTGACAGCGCGGCTCAAGTCGCCGAAGCCACCGGCACGCCGTTCCTGATTCTCGACTGCAACGCGCCGCAAGCGGTGATCGAGAGCTGGCTGGCGATTCGTCAGGCAGACAAACAGGATCCGTCCGACGCCACGCTGGCAGTGATCGAAGCTCAGCAGGCCAATCGCGAAGCGCTGACGCCGGAAGAAATCCTGCGCAGCAAACGCGTGCAGACCAATGAATCCGGCACACTGGACACCGTGGTCGCGCAAATCCGCCAACGCCTGCCAGGCCTGTAAGAAACTATTTCGGCCGTGAAGCCCTCGCTGGCTTCACGGCCGTCAAATAGTGGCACTATACTGGCGCCATAAAACCAACAGGTGATGTGACATGAGCCAGCCGAAACTTCTCGATACCCCGCTGTATGCTTTGCTGCACAAAGATGACATCACAGGTTTCAACAAGGAACGCCCGCAAGACGGGCCGATCGATATGGTCGGCGGCGACTTCCGTGGCCTCGACCTGCGTGAACTGAACGCCGATGGCGTGGATTTCCGGGACGCGTATTTCCGTTCCGCCGATTTGCGTGGCATTGATTTCCGCAACGCATCGCTGGAAGGTGCAAGCCTGGCCCACGCACAGATTTCCGGTGCGTACTTTCCGCCGGAGCTGAGCGCTGACGAGATTCTGATGTCGATGAACTTCGGTACACGCCTGCGTTATCGCACTCGCTAAGCGCTTCTGCCTGATGTGTCCAGCGCCCCCGCTTTGCGCTGGACTGCTTGCTGCGCGGATTTTTCCCGCGCCATGGCATCCCTCCCCGCCCGCCTATCCTGCTGAAAATTGCGACCGTTCTTAGAAGCGTTTGCGTTGAATCCGACCAAACAACCACGCTTTTCCTACTGATGGCTACACTCCTGAGAAGCTCGCCCCACGCACCATTCGGCCGTCGCAAGGAGGCTTGATGAATGATGAACTGCAACACCTGAAGAATCTTGGCAAGACGTCGGCGCAATGGCTGCATGCCGTGGGCATCCACAGCGCCTCGGACTTGCGTCGCCTGGGCGCGGTGGACGCCTACCGGGCCGTGCGTACCCGCGGGTTTCGCGCATCGAAGGTGTTGTTGTATGCGATCGAAGGCGCATTGATGGATGTTCACTGGAACGACATCCCCGCCGAGCGCAAGGACGCCTTGAACAAGCAACTCGAAGCCATTTCCTCACGTCACAAGAACTGAACGGGCGCTGACCGTCATGTACCTGCTTGGGGAACAATCGGCATTTGCCGACTCAGTGATCAACCGTCTGCAGAATTTTCCTGCGCAGTGGCTGGAAGACCTCGTGCCGTGCGGCACGGTGATTGAGCTGGAGACGACCGATGACTTGATGGCGCAGTTGCCCGGCGATCAGTTGTTTCTGCTGACGGAAGGCGTAATCAACGGGTACGTCGGTGCACGAGCACTGTTCTATTGGCAGGAAGGTGACTTGATCGGCCTACAACAAGGTGATGCATGGGGCGATTGCCGTCTGTGCAGTGAAGGACCGTTGCGCTTGTTGCCCTATCGCCGCAGCGATGTGTTCGGGCATTTGTATGCTGACACCAACCGGGCGAACCAATTTCTCGAGTACCTGCTGGGCCAAATGGCACTCCTCGCCCACGCCGTGGCCGAACTGAAACCGCGGGAGTTTCGCAGTACCAACGGTTTCAAACGGGTCGAGGCCGGTGAAGTGCTGATCCACCAGGGCGATGCCGCCGATCACGTGTTTGTCATCATCGACGGGCATGCCGAAGCCTTTGTCGATGGACATAAGGTCGGCGAAGTGCCCAAGGATGAGATTTTTGGAGCCATGGCGGTGTTCACCGGGGAGCCACGAAATGCCACAGTAATTGCTCGTGATTCGAGCACGGTGATGCTGATTCCCGGTGATCAGTTTTTGAGCATGACCCGCAGCAATCCGAAGATCGCCCACAGCCTGATCGAAAGCATGGCGCGGCGCATCAGCCAGCTCAACGGCCAGATCACTCAACTGACTGCGGTCAAAACCCAGTTTTAAGTCCCCGTTTTCCGGGGCATTCCGGCCAATCCCGAGATTAAATCAGGCAAATGAAAAAACAGAGGTTGACTCGGTAATGAGAATCGCTATGATTATCACAACTGGTCGCGAGATCAGTCGATATTCTGAAAAGCCCTTGGTTCGGACTCTCAGATTATCTCCTCATCAGGCTAATCACGGTTATTTGACCCGGTTTTTACCGGGTCTTTTTTTGCCTGTGGAAAAGTCACTTGCCGAACTGTTTGCGCATTTCTTCGCAGTAATCACGCTTGGGCATGGCCGAGGTGTACCAGACATAATCGGCCATCGCCGCCGTAACCTCGGCGCCCTGCTCCGCCAGCATCAGCACTGCAGGAGCCTGAGTAGCGCCCAGATCCACAACATGCAGCGGCACCCCGACATCCTTGCGTGCATGCCAGGCACCCGCCAGCAGCAACGACGGTGTGGGCGCAGCCAATAAACGCTCGGCCATGCGCCGATCGCGTTGTTGCTGAACCGCCAGCATCGCCGGCATCTGCGACTCAGGCAGCAGGCCACAGTGGGAATCGCTGATCTGCTCCAGCAAAACAGTTTTCACCGATTGAGCATTGCTGCGCTCCCCCGGCATAACGGATGGATTGCGATAAAAGCTGCGGATTTCGTTGTTATCCAGATTCGCCGCCAGCAGCGGATACGGCTGTGTGAGGGCGAAGCGAACAATCGGCCCATAGAGACTCCAGTCCCAACCTTCCTGCCAGGCCAATGCGTCAGGAAGGTTGTCGGGCTGAGACGCAGACTGGCGTAGCGCATCAACCTTCGGCTGCTGATCCGGCGTGAGCATTTCCAACAACAGGCTGCCTTGCGGCCGCTGTTTGCCAAGAGACTGCAAAAGCCATAACTGCGCGGCGTGGTGATCGGCGTTGTCATGCTGCTCGCCGATGATCAGCCGCTGCGGTTCAGCAAGGCGTGTGAGCAGTTGCTGCGCGGTCAGCACCTGACCGCTGTGCAGGTCACGAATCTCGCCACTGACTGGCGGTGGCGCGGCAACATGCTGACACCCCGCGAGCAACAACACCGCCAACAGCCACATTCCTCGCATGCAATCACCTCAATGAGAAAGTCAGCGGGCGATGATCAGCGGATGCCCACGCTCCGGGTGCGGCTGCACCAATACTTCGAGACCGAACACGGCTTTGAGCGTGTCCGGCCGCAACACTTGCTGCGGCGTGTCCAGCGCAACCGGTCGCCCGCCCTCAAGCAGCAACACGCGATCACAATAACGCGCAGCCAGATTCAGATCATGCAGGATCACCATCACTGCCGCGCCGCGATCGGCAAACTCGCGTACGGCCTGCAAAGTCGTGTGTTGATGCAGCGGATCAAGCATCGACGTCGGCTCATCCAGCAGCAATGTCTGCCCGACCTGCCCCGGCCAGAGTTGCGCCAGCACCCGCGCCAGATGCACGCGCTGGCGCTCACCGCCCGACAATGCCAGATAGCTGCGCCCGCTCAGATGCCCGGCATCCGCCGCCGCCAATGCTGCGGCGACAATCTCGTCATCACGCACTCGACCGCTTTGATAAGGCAAACGCCCCATGCCGACCACTTCTTCAACGCGAAAGGCGAAATCCAGGGTCGAAACCTGCGGTAACACGGCCAATCGTCGAGCGCGTTGCGTGCCCGTCCAATGTGCCAACGACTGGCCATCAAGCGAGACCTCGCCTTCACTTGGCGCCAGTTCACCGCATAAGGCACCAAGCAAAGTACTTTTACCGGCGCCGTTCGGCCCCAGCACGCCGAGCACTTCGCCCGGTTCGAGTTGCAGGGTGACCTCGCTGAGAACAGTCTTGCGGCCGCGACGGATATGCAGATTTTGCGCACGCAACATCAGGCACGCCCTCGCAGCAGCAAATAAAGGAAGAACGGCGCGCCGATAAACGCCGTGACGATCCCGATCGGCAATTCCGCCGGCGCCAGCGCCAGACGCGCCACCAGATCAGCCAGCAACAACAGACTAGCCCCGGCCAACACCGAGGCCGGCAGCAATACTCGATGATCGGGGCCTGCGAGCAAGCGCACCAGATGCGGCACCACCAGCCCAACGAAGCCGATCATCCCCGCTGCCGCCACTGCCGCGCCGACACCCAGCGCCGTACAAAACACCAATTCACGCTTGAGCCGTTCGACATCAACCCCCAAATGCCCGGCCTCGGACTCGCCGAGCAGCAAGGCATTCAGCGCTTTCGCCCGGCGCGGCAACCACAGGGCAACGCCGGCGCTGATGATCAGCAATGGCCACAACCGCGCATAACTGGCGCCATTGAGACTGCCGAGGTTCCAGAAGGTCAGCGTGCGCAGGGTCGCGTCGTCCGCCAGATAAGTGAACAGTCCGACCGCCGAACTGGCCAGCGCGGTCAGCGCGATCCCCGCCAGCAACATGGTCGCGACATGGGTTTGCCCGTTGTGCCGGCCGAGGCGATAAACCAGCGCCGTCACCCCTAGCCCACCGAGGAACGCGCACACCGATAACAGATAAGGCCCGAACCATTCCGGTAAACCGCCAAAAAACGAGCCGCCGACAATCGCAATCGCCGCGCCCAACGCCGCGCCACTGGAAACCCCGACCAGCCCCGGATCCGCCAAAGGATTACGAAACAATCCCTGCATCGCCACACCGGACAAGGCCAGTACACCGCCGACCGCCAACCCGAGCAACGTTCGCGGCAGACGAATCTGCCCGAGAATCAGCTCAGCCTGCTCCAGCCCTTCCGGAGCCAGCGGTACGCCAATCAGGCGCAACGCCGCACGCAACGTATCGAACAACGGCAGGCTGACCGGCCCCAGCGCCAGCGACAACCAGATTGCCAGCAGACACAGGAGTGTCAGGCCGATGAACAGGCCACGAGGTTTGAGCAGTGTGGTCATTGGCCACTCTTGGCTGGGTAGAAACCGTCAGACAGGGTTTTCAACGCCGCCGGCAGTCGCGGCCCGAGCCCGCCGACCAACAAGGTCGGATCGAGCTCAAGCACACGTCCGTTTTTGGCCGCACGGCTTGAATTGAGAATCGGGTTTTCCTTGAACAGTGCAGCCTTGGCCGCATCACCGGTCAACGCACGATCGGCAAACACCAGCACTTCAGGATCAAGACTCGCAAGAGATTCCACGGAAAACGGTTTGTAGCCGGTGTGAGTCGCCAGGTTATGCCCGCCCGCCTGTTGCAGCAGCCAATCGGCGGCGGTGTCCTTGCCGGCGATCAGCGGTTTGCCCCCGGCATGTCCCAGCAACAGCAGCACGCCCGGCGATTTCTGCTTGGACTGCGCTTCAGTCACCCGCGCTTTCTGCGCGTCGAGTTGCTGTTGATAACTTTGCAGCAACTGAGTGGCCCGCTCTTCAGCGCCGAGCAACTGCCCAAGATGAATGACGTTTTTTTCCAGCGTTGGCAGATCCGGCTGAGCCGAGAACAACTCCACCTGAACCTTGGCCGCCTTCACTTGGGCAAGCACGGGGGGCGGACCGACTTCTTCTGTGCCGATGAGGATGTCCGGACGCAGGCTGAGAATGCCCTCGGCGGAAAGGCTGCGCTGATAACCGATGCTCGGCAGCGCCTTCAAAGAATCGGGATGCTGACTGGTGGTATCGACGCCGACCAGTTTTGACTCGCCGCCCAACGCACTGACCCACTCCGACAGCGCACCGCCAGCACTGACCCAGCGTTGCGGCAGATCGGCCGCTGCCGTCATGTGGCTGGCGAAAAGTCCGACACAGACCACAGCGACGCGGGTACTCAGGCGCATACACAGCTTCCTTGAACAAGGTTTCCCGGGCGTCAGGATGACAGGCCAAGTATCCTCGGCATCTGGCAGGCGCCTGCGGGTGAAGGCCGCCATTTGATAATTGTTTGCATTTAAACGTCAAGCTCGGACATATCCGGACACGAGCCGACATTAGAGGATAGCCATGAAGTTTCTCTGCGCGGGCGCCGATCTGGCCGAGGCCGGCAGTCGCGGTTTTGATATTGACGGTAAAAAGCTGTTTGCCGTGCGCCGCAACGGTCAGGCGTATGTCTACCTGAATCGCTGCCCGCATCGCGGTGTGGGTCTGGAATGGCACCCGGACCAGTTTCTCGACCCGAGCAACAGCCTGATCCAGTGCGCCACCCACGGCGCACTGTTTCTGATCGAGGATGGCGATTGCGTTTCCGGGCCCTGCGCCGGGCAGGCGCTGACGACTATAGATTGCCGCGAAGATGCACAGGGCGTGTGGATCGATGTTTAACCGTTGAGCAATACGTCGAGTCGCCGGTCGATCACCATCTCTTCATGGTTAAGCCGAACGCCGTAAGCCAGGACTTCAACGCCACAGGCCACCGCTTCGCGCAGGGCATCGGCGTATGCCGAATCGATTTCCACCGCAGGACGCACCGCTTCAATCCCGGTGAGATTGACGCAATACAACTGCACCGCGCGAATCCCGTCCCGCGCCAGATGCGCCAACTCGCGCAGATGCTTGGCACCGCGCTGGGTCACGGCATCGGGAAACGCCGCCACTGCCGTGCCATCGAAGCCCAGAGTGACGCTTTTCACTTCTACATAAGCGGGGCCGCTGGGGTATTCGAGGCGGAAATCGATGCGGCTTTTTTCCTGTCCGTAAGCCACTTCGCGCTTCAACGCGGTAAACCCGTTCAACTCGGTGATGACACCGGCCTGCAAGGCTTCTTCCACCAGCCCGTTGGCGCGCCCGGTGTTCACGCAAAACAACCGACCCTGTGGGGTTTCGCCGATTTCCCAGGTGCCGGGCAACTTGCGCTTCGGGTCGTTGGAGCGACTGAACCAGACCTGCCCACCCTCGACCTGACAGTTGAGCATCGAACCAGTGTTCGGGCAGTGAATGGTCAGCATCTCGCCGCCAACGGTTTCGATATCGGCGAGAAAACGCTTGTAACGTCGAATCAGCCGCGCCTCTTCCAGAGGAGGATAAAAGCGCATCAGCCTTGCCAACTCTTCAAGCCACGGGCGATTCGCTCGACTGCTTCCTGTAGGCGCGGGAGGTTTTGCGTGTAGGCAAAACGAACATGGTGACTGGCCTGATAGCGACCGAAATCCAGACCAGGGGTAAACGCGACGTGCTCGGTTTCGAGGAAATGACGACAGAACGCGAAGGCATCACCGCCGAACCGGCTGATATCTGCATACAAATAGAAAGCACCTTCGGGCTCAACGGCGATGTTGAACCCCAACTCGCGCAATGCCGGAAGGAGAAAGTCACGACGACGTCCGAACTCGGCGCGGCGCTCTTCGAGAATCGCAATGGTGTCCGGCTCGAAACAGGCCAGCGCGGCGTACTGGGCCATGCTCGGCGCGCTGATGTAAAGGTTCTGCGCGAGTTTCTCCAGCTCACTGACCGCCGCATCCGGGGCTACCAGCCAGCCGAGACGCCAACCCGTCATGCCGAAGTATTTGGAGAAACTGTTGAGGACAAAAGCGCTGTCATCGACTTCCAGCACACTCGCCGCGTCGGTGCCATAAGTCAGGCCGTGATAGATCTCGTCCACCACCAGATGCCCGTGCCGCGCCTTGATGGCTGTGGATAACCCGGCCAGCTCATCTCGGGTCAGGATCGTGCCGGTCGGGTTGGCCGGCGAGGCCACCAATGCACCGACGCTGTCGTTATCCCAATGGCGCTCGACCAGATCTGGGGTCAGTTGATAACGCACGTCAGGCCCTACAGGAACCAGCTGCGCCGCGCCTTCGACCAGGCGCAAGAAGTGCCGGTTGCACGGATAGCCCGGGTCTGCCAACAGCCAGTGTTTGCCGGGATCGACCAACAACGCGCTGGCGAGCAACAAGGCGCCGGAGCCGCCCGGAGTGATCAGAATCCGCCGTGGGTCGATATTCAGGCCATAGCGAGATTGATAAAACCCGGAAATCGCCTCGCGCAGTTCAGGAATACCGCGCGCCGCGGTGTAACGGGTCTTGCCCGCCGTCAGCGCCGCTTGCCCGGCACGAATGATCGGCTCGGCCGTGGTGAAGTCTGGCTCGCCGATTTCCAGGTGGATCACATCGTGGCCTTCAGCCTGCAGCTCGTTGGCCCGCGCCAGCAGCGCCATCACATGGAACGGTTCGATCGCACGACTGCGCGCACTGTAGGGCTGAGCCATTGGCCTTCCTTCGACGGGAGAAAAGAAACGATTCTACCCATCTGCCGGAACGAGCGAGAACCCGTAGCGGTCACAGCCTCAAGAACTCTGGAATGTAATGACACAAGCGTACCCTCCAGGATTGACTAAAATCAGTGATTGAACAGGTCTCCCACACCGCCAGACACGGCTTGCCAAACATTTGCAAGCGCCACCCGCCGGGGCCTCGACATCCGGGAGTAGCGCGGGCCGAATTGATCTGGTAAGTTCGCCCGCTTGCAGCCGCAGGGCCGGCAGGTGTCGGTGATGGAGCAATCCTGCGCAATGGATTACAAGAGTAGAGGCGGTCCATTTCATGCCCACCCAAGCAAAGCAACAGCAGCAAACAGCGATCAGTGGCTTCGAACCTTATGTTCAGGCCAAAGACGAGGAGTACATGGGCAAGCCCATGCGCGCGCACTTCACCAAGATCCTGACCAAGTGGAAACTGGACTTGATGCAGGAAGTCGACCGCACTGTTGATCACATGAAGGACGAAGCAGCCAACTTCCCCGACCCGGCCGACCGTGCCAGTCAGGAAGAAGAGTTCGCCCTCGAACTGCGCGCCCGTGATCGCGAGCGCAAGCTGATCAAGAAGATCGACAAGACTCTGCAACTGATCGAAGACGGCGAATACGGATGGTGTGATTCCTGCGGCATCGAGATCGGCGTCAAGCGCCTCGAAGCCCGCCCGACAGCCGACATGTGCGTCGACTGCAAGAACCTCGCTGAAATCAAGGAAAAGCAGGTCGGCAAGTAATCTCGACCTGAACGAAAAACGGAGCGTGCGAACGCTCCGTTTTTGTTTCTGCCTTTTGCCTGTGTAGGAGTGAGCCTGCTCGCGATCACGGTAGATCAGTCAATAATGATGTTGATTGTCACACCGCTATCGCGGGCAGGCTCACTCCTACAAGTTGACCTGCGCACGCCCTGAAAAGTAGTTTCGCCCAATGACTGCCAAGACATCCCCCGCCTACATCGGCCGTTTCGCCCCAACCCCAAGTGGCCACCTGCACTTCGGTTCGCTGGTTGCCGCCCTCGCCTCTTATCTTGATGCACGTTCGGTTGGCGGACGTTGGCTGGTGCGCATGGAAGATCTCGATCCGCCCCGTGAAGAACCCGGTGCGCAAGCGGCGATCCTCAAGGCCCTGGAAAGCTACGGTTTCGAATGGGACGGCGAGATGGTGCGCCAAAGTGATCGGCACGACGCGTATGCCGAAGTGCTCAACAGCCTGTTCAATCATGGCCTGGCCTACGCCTGCACCTGCTCGCGCAAACAGCTGGAGCCCTATGACGGGATTTATCCGGGGCTGTGCCGCAATGCCGGACACGACCAGCAGGACGCGGCGATCCGCCTGCGCGTGCCGGAACTCGAATACCACTTCATCGACCGGGTGCAGGGCGAATACCGACAGCATTTGGGCCGTGATGTCGGCGATTTCGTGATTCGCCGTCGCGACGGCCTCTATGCCTATCAATTGGCCGTGGTGCTCGACGATGCCTGGCAAGGCATTACCGACATCGTACGCGGCGCCGACCTGCTCGACTCCACGCCACGCCAGCTCTATCTGCAAGAACTATTGGGCCTGCGTCAGCCGCGTTATCTGCACCTGCCGTTGATCACCCAGCCGGACGGCAACAAGCTCGGCAAGTCCTACCGCTCGCCGCCGCTGGAAGCCGACCAAGCCACGCCGTTGCTGCTGCGGGCCTTGCGCGCACTGGGGCAAAACCCCGGCGCCGAACTGGCACATGCGTCGCCGCAAGAACTGCTCAACTGGGGCAGCGCCCATTGGGATGCCAGCAAGATCCCGCGCACACTGACCCTGCCCGAAGCGCAACTGCTATGACGACACTTGCAGTCGCGCCGCCATCCGTTACCATCGCCGCACGTTTTCGGGCACGCGCATAAAAAAGAGAGGCCGGGATGTACATCTATCGCTTGGTCCTGCTTTTGGTCGTGGGGATCTATCTGTTTTG
>NZ_JBIUWI010000027.1:15678-67343 GCF_044743385.1 Pseudomonas sp. NPDC087639
CCGCGCCCGCCCGCCCCCACGGAGTGGCCGATCGACCCTACGGGCGCCTGGTATCGCCCCTATCTGCTCTGGCTGATCCTGATTGTCGTGACCTTCATCCTGCAGAGCCAAAAAGATGCCGATGAGCTTTAGCCTGACCCAGATGATCCTGGTCAGCGCCGCCTACCTGGCGGTGCTGTTCGGCGTAGCCTGGATCAGCGAACGGGGCATGATCCCGCGGGCGATCATTCGCCACCCGTTGACTTACACCCTGTCGCTGGGGGTCTATGCCAGTGCCTGGGCGTTCTACGGCACGGTCGGCCTGGCCTATCAGTACGGCTACGGCTTTCTCTCCAGCTATCTCGGGGTGTCCGGCGCATTTCTGCTGGCGCCGGTGTTGCTCTATCCGATTCTGAAAATCACCCGCACCTATCAACTGTCGTCGCTGGCGGATCTGTTTGCGTTTCGTTTTCGCAGCACTTGGGCCGGGGCACTGACCACGATTTTCATGCTGATCGGCGTCTTGCCGCTGCTGGCATTACAGATTCAGGCAGTGGCCGACTCCATCGGGATTCTCACGGGTGAACCGATTCAAAGCCGCGTGGCGCTGGCATTCTGTGCGTTGATCATTCTGTTCACGATCTTCTTTGGCTCGCGCCACATCGCCACCCGCGAGAAACACGAAGGGCTGGTGTTCGCGATTGCCTTCGAGTCGGTGATCAAACTGATCGCCCTCGGCGGCGTTGGCCTGTACGCCCTCTATGGCGTGTTCGACGGCCCGCAACAGCTGGAACTCTGGCTGCTGCAAAACCAGACCGCCCTCGCCGCGTTACACACGCCGTTGCAGGAAGGCCCGTGGCGCACGTTGCTGCTGGTGTTCTTCGCCTCGGCGATCGTGATGCCGCACATGTATCACATGACCTTTACCGAGAACCTCAACCCGCGCTCACTGGTGAGTGCCAGTTGGGGCCTGCCGCTATTCCTGTTGTTGATGAGTCTGGCGGTGCCGCTGATCCTGTGGGCCGGCCTCAAGCTTGGCGCCACGACCGATCCGGAATACTTCACCCTCGGCATCGGCATTGCCGCCAACAGCAAGCCTTTGGCATTGCTCGCCTACGTTGGTGGCCTGTCGGCGGCCAGCGGGCTGATCATCGTCACCACCCTGGCGTTGTCGGGCATGGCCCTGAACCACCTGGTGCTGCCGCTTTATCAGCCACCGGCCGAAGGCAATATCTACCGCTGGCTGAAGTGGACGCGCCGGGCGTTGATCGTCGCGATCATCATGGCTGGTTTCTGCTTCTATCTGCTGCTCGGCGCCGGGCAGGATCTGGCCAACCTGGGCATCGTGGCCTTTGTAGCGACCCTGCAATTTCTGCCGGGCGTGCTGTCGGTGTTGTACTGGCCGACCGCCAACCGTCGCGGCTTCATTGCCGGTCTGCTGGCCGGGATTCTGGTCTGGGTGATCACCATGCTGTTGCCGCTGGTCGGCAATCTGCAAGGTTTCTACATTCCGCTGCTGAACATGATTTACGTGCTGGACGACACCAGCTGGCACATGGCTGCCATTGCGTCGCTAGCCGCCAACGTATTGATGTTCACCCTGATCTCGCTGTTCACCAACGCCAGTCCCGAAGAAGCCAGCGCCGCCGAAGCCTGCGCGGTGGATAACGTGCGCCGCCCGCAACGCCGGGAACTGCACGCTGCCTCGCCACAGGAATTCGCCACGCAACTGGCCAAACCACTGGGTGCCAAGGCTGCGCAGAAAGAAGTCGAACAGGCGCTGCGTGACCTTTATCTGCCATTCGATGAACGCCGCCCTTACGCCTTGCGCCGTCTGCGCGACCGTATCGAAGCCAACCTTTCGGGCCTGATGGGCCCGAGCGTGGCGCAGGACATGGTCGAAACCTTCCTGCCGTACAAGGCCGGCGGCGAAAACTATGTCACCGAAGACATTCACTTCATCGAAAGCCGCCTCGAGGATTACCACTCGCGCCTCACAGGTCTGGCCGCCGAGCTCGACGCCCTGCGCCGCTACCACCGCCAGACCCTGCAGGAATTGCCGATGGGCGTCTGCTCGCTGGCCAAGGATCAAGAGATCCTGATGTGGAACAAGGCCATGGAGGAGCTGACCGGAATCGCCGCGCAACGGGTGGTCGGTTCCCGCCTGAGCACCATCGGCAATCCGTGGAAAGAATTGCTGCAAGGCTTCATCAACTTGCCTGACGAGCATTTGCACAAACAGCACTTGGCGCTCGATGGCCAGACCCGCTGGCTGAACCTGCACAAAGCCGCAATCGACGAGCCGTTGGCGCCGGGTAACAGTGGTTTGGTGTTGCTGGTGGAAGATCTGACTGAAACCCAGATGCTCGAAGACAAACTGGTGCACTCCGAGCGCCTGGCGAGCATCGGTCGTCTCGCGGCCGGTGTGGCCCACGAAATCGGTAACCCGATCACCGGCATCGCCTGTCTGGCGCAGAACCTGCGCGAAGAACGCGAAGACGATGGCGAGCTGACGGAAATCAGCGGGCAGATCCTCGAGCAGACCAAACGCGTGTCTCGCATCGTTCAGTCGCTGATGAGTTTTGCCCATGCCGGCAGCCATCAGCACAGCGACGAGCCCGTTTGTCTGGCGGAAGTGGCCCAGGACGCCATCGGCCTGCTGGCCCTGAACCGACGCAATTTCGAAGTGCAGTTCTACAACCTGTGCGATCCGGATCACTGGGTCGAAGGTGATCCGCAGCGACTCGCCCAGGTCCTCATCAATCTGCTCTCCAACGCCCGTGACGCGTCGCCTGCGGGCAGTGCGGTGCGGGTCAAGAGCGAAGCCGGCGAACACACGGTCGATCTGATCGTCGAGGACGAAGGCAGTGGTATTCCGAAGAACATCATGGACCGATTGTTCGAACCCTTCTTCACCACCAAGGACCCTGGCGAAGGCACCGGTCTGGGCCTTGCACTGGTCTATTCCATCGTTGAAGAGCATTATGGACAAATCACCATCGACAGCCCGGCTGATGTACAAAGCCAACGCGGCACCCGTATCCGGGTGACCTTACCGCGTCATGTCGAAGCGACGTCCGCTGTGAACTGAGACCGTCGAGAGTATCGAATCAATGCCGCACATTTTGATCGTCGAAGACGAAACAATTATCCGCTCCGCCTTGCGCCGCCTGCTGGAACGTAACCAGTACCAGGTCAGCGAAGCCGGTTCAGTGCAGGAAGCACAAGAACGCTTCACCATTCCTACGTTCGATCTGATCGTCAGCGATCTGCGCCTGCCGGGTGCGCCGGGTACCGAGCTGATCAAGCTTGGCCAAGGCACGCCGGTGCTGATCATGACCAGTTACGCCAGCCTGCGCTCGGCGGTCGACTCGATGAAGATGGGCGCGGTGGACTACATCGCCAAGCCTTTCGACCACGATGAAATGCTTCAGGCTGTCGCGCGGATCCTGCGAGACCGTCAGTCGGCGCCTGCTGCCGGTGAAGTTGTTACCGGTAAAACTGCCAATGGCAGCGGCAAAGCCGCCGTCGACAACAGCAACGGCGAAATCGGCATCATCGGCTCCTGTCCACCGATGCAGGACCTGTACAGCAAGATCCGCAAAGTGGCGCCGACCGATTCCAATGTTCTGATTCAGGGCGAGTCCGGCACCGGTAAAGAGCTGGTTGCCCGCGCCCTGCACAACCTGTCGAAACGCGCCAAGGCGCCGATGATCTCGGTGAACTGCGCGGCCATCCCGGAAAGCCTGATCGAGTCCGAACTGTTCGGCCACGAAAAAGGCGCGTTCACTGGCGCCAGCGCCGGGCGTGCCGGTCTGGTGGAAGCGGCGGACGGTGGCACGCTATTCCTCGATGAGATCGGCGAATTGCCGCTGGAAGCCCAGGCTCGCCTGCTGCGTGTATTGCAGGAAGGCGAGATTCGCCGCGTTGGTTCGGTGCAGTCGCAGAAGGTCGATGTGCGTTTGATCGCCGCGACCCACCGCGATCTGAAGAGCCTGGCGAAAATCGGCCAGTTCCGTGAAGACCTTTATTACCGTCTGCACGTGATCGCGTTGAAACTGCCGGCCCTGCGCGAGCGTGGCGCCGACGTCAACGAAATCGCCAATGCTTTCCTCGCCCGCCAGAGTGCGCGCATCAACCGTACCGACCTGAAATTTGCCGCGGATGCCGAACAGGCGATCCGTCACTATTCCTGGCCGGGTAACGTGCGAGAACTGGAAAACGCCGTCGAGCGCGCGGTGATCCTCAGCGAGAGCCCGGAAATCTCCGCCGACCTGCTGGGCATCGATATCGAGCTGAGCGATCTGGAAGACGACGAATTCATCGGTCTGCCGCCACAGACGGCGGGTAACAGCAGCAACAGCAGCCATGAACCGACCGAAGATCTGTCACTGGAAGACTACTTCCAGCACTTCGTGCTTGAGCATCAGGACCACATGACCGAGACCGAACTGGCGCGCAAACTGGGCGTCAGCCGTAAATGCCTGTGGGAACGCCGTCAGCGCTTGGGCATCCCGCGGCGCAAGACCGGGGTCGCCAGCGAGAGCTGAACGTTACCTGTCGAGTGTGCGGGTAACGCATGAAGATGTGAAAAAACTGTTACCTCAGCCTTTTCACGTAACAGAAGCCGGGGTTATCGGTAACGAAACCCCGGCTTTTTTTAGCCCCTCTAAAACGGTTATATCGACCTAACCCCTTGTTTTATTGGCCTTCGCAAAAGTTGGCACGGCACCTGCTATATGTTTGGTACAAGAACAATAACAAGCAATGCACAAGACAATAAAAATAAGACGAATCGACTCACGCACAATAAAAACAAGACGGCGAGAGGCGCAGCTAACTGATTCTTTTGGAGAGGCGTTGTATTTGGGGCTTGCCCCACGACCAGGCCGAGAACAACAAAAACTGTCCTAAGACAGAGCCTGTACTGGTTGGATCGAGAGATCACTGCAATTCAGCGACCAAAGCAATCCGTTTGCTCTTGGCTCCCGATTGGGAGTGTCATGAAGGAAAAGCTTCATGGCGAGGGCACTCAACAAAAACAAGAAGCCCGAATCAATAATAAAAAGAGCACGCAACTACTTCTTGGGGAGCTTCGGCTCCCCTTGTAGTTTCTCCCTCCCGGCAAAACTTCCCACATTTTCAAGGCTCGACGCCTGTAGCCCGCGGCTTGCAGCGTAAAACGGCTGCGTCCTACACCATCCCCCGACTAAATGCTAGAATCTGCGCCCATCATGCGGTCATTCTTTGGTATGGCCGAACATTCCTTCAAACAGTGCATCCCATGCTGAAGAAGTTGTTCCAGTCATTCCGAGCTCCCGTGCGTCGTACGCAACACATCCGCAGCACCCCTGAAGTGCTCAACAGCGGCCAACATTCGCTGCAGAAAACGCAGTTCAGCCGCTACGCGGTCAATATCGTCGAACGCTTGCAGGGCGCCGGTTACCAGGCCTATCTGGTCGGCGGTTGCGTGCGTGACATGCTGTTGGGCATTACGCCCAAGGATTTCGACGTCGCCACCAGCGCCACCCCTGAGCAAGTCCGTGCCGAATTCCGCAATGCGCGAATCATCGGACGTCGCTTCAAGCTGGTGCATATCCACTTCGGTCGCGAAATCATCGAAGTCGCGACATTCCGCGCCAATCACCCGCAGAACGAAGACGACGAAGACAGCAATCAGTCTTCGCGTAACGAAAGCGGGCGGATTCTGCGCGACAACGTCTACGGCACCCTGGAAGAAGACGCGCAGCGCCGCGACTTCACCATCAACGCCCTGTATTACGATCCGGTCAGCGAGCGCATTCTCGATTACGCCAATGGCGTACACGACATCCGCAATCATCTGATTCGTCTGATCGGCGACCCGAAGCAGCGCTATCAGGAAGACCCGGTGCGCATGCTGCGAGCCGTGCGTTTCGCCGCCAAGCTCAATTTCGGTATCGAGAAGCACACCGTCCAGCCGATCCGTGAACTGGCGCCGATGCTGCGCGAGATTCCGTCGGCACGCCTGTTCGAAGAAGTACTCAAGCTGTTCCTCTCCGGCCACGGCGCGATTACCTTCGAAATGCTGGTCGATCTGCAACTGTTCGCCCCGCTGTTCCCGGCCAGTGCCGACGCACTGGAACACAACCCGGAATACACCCACACGCTGATCAGTGAAGCGCTGACCAACACCGATCTGCGGATCAAGCAGAACAAACCGGTAACCCCGGCGTTCCTGTTTGCCGCCATGCTCTGGCCTGCCCTGCCGGCCCGTGTGTTGCGTCTGCAAGAACGTGGCATGCCGCCGATTCCGGCCATGCAGGAAGCGGCGCACGAACTGATTGCCGAACAGTGCCAGCGCATTGCGATTCCGAAGCGCTTCACCATGCCGATCCGCGAAATCTGGGACATGCAGGAACGCCTGCCACGGCGCAGCGGCAAACGTGCCGATCTGCTGCTGGACAATCCACGTTTCCGCGCCGGTTACGACTTCCTGCTGTTGCGTGAAAGCGCTGGCGAGCAGACCGATGGCCTGGGCGAATGGTGGACCGATTATCAGGACGCCAACGACAGCGAGCGTCGCGACATGATCCGTGATCTGAGCGGCAAAGGTGATGACGCCAGCGGTGCTCCGCGCAAGCGTCGCCGCAGCAGCGGTTCCAAGCGCAAGCGCACCGCCGGTGCTCCGAGCGCATCGGGCGAGTAAGGCATGGAACGTATCTACATCGGCATGGGCAGCAACCTCGCTGACCCCGCCGAACAATTGCGCAGCGCCGTCGAGGCGTTGGGTCAATTGCCGCTGACCACGCTGGCCGGCGTTTCAGCCTTCTACCAAAGCGACTCGTTGCTGCCGGGCCAACCGCGTTATACCAACGCGGTTGCAGCGCTCGAGAGCAATATGGCGCCGCTGGAATTGCTCGATGCCTTGCAAGCCATCGAGAACGATCAGGGCCGCGAACGTCTGGAGCGCTGGGGGCCGCGCACGCTGGATCTGGATATTCTGCTGTTCGGTGATCGGCTGATCGACGAACCACGGCTGAAAGTCCCGCACTATCAAATTCAGGAACGTGCGTTCGTCCTCTATCCTCTCGCTGAACTGGCCCCGCAGGATCTGCGCCTGGCCGATGGCCGCACCCTCACCGACCTGCTCGCCGCCTGCCCGTTCGTCGGCCTCGAGCGCCTCCCTCACGCCTGACACCCATTTCCCTTGGGTGCAGGCTTTTGTGGCGAGGGGATTTATCCCCGATCGGCTGCGCAGCAGTCGCAAAACCGGCAAATGCGGAGTGACTGATTAATGCGTACTACCATTTTGGGGCCGCTTCGCCGCCCATCGGGGATAAATCCCCTCGCCACAAAAGCGATGCTCCGTATTCGTTTTTTGTCGGACAAAAACGCCCCGATCAAGCCCCGCCGCCGCGCTGAATCGCATCAGTAACGCCGGTAACACTCCTCGCGTAACAATGCGGTAACACACGCAATTGACTTCCTGTTGGCTCATCACGACTATAGGCGTCCCGCTGCCGCCAACCCGGCACATACGGGCGCAATCCAGGCCTTATAAGCACGACAAAAGAGCGTGCGCCTGAGTAGATGAAGAATCACGCGCGTTACTCGCAGTAGTTTCCAGAGCGCCTGAACGAGGATTTTTTACATGCCAGCCATCACCCTGACCACGCTCCAGAGCCTCAAGCAGAAAGGTGAAAAGATCACCATGCTGACCTGCTATGACGCGACCTTCGCCCACGCCTGCAACGAGGCCGGTGTCGAAGTGCTGCTGGTGGGCGACTCCCTCGGCATGGTCCTGCAAGGTCATGACAGCACATTGCCGGTGACCACTGCGGAAATGGCCTACCACACCGCCTGCGTCAAACGCGGCAACACCGACGCCCTGATCCTGGCCGACTTGCCGTTCATGGCCAACGCTACCCTCGAACAAACCATGAACAACAGCGCCATGCTGATGCAGGCCGGTGCGCACATGGTCAAGGTCGAAGGTCAGCTGTGGTTGGCCGAGTCGATTCGTCTGTTGGCCGAACGCGGTGTTCCGGTCTGCGCGCACATGGGGTTGACCCCGCAAGCGGTGAACATTCTCGGCGGCTACAAAGTGCAGGGCCGCAACGAGAACCAGGCGCGGCAGATGCGCGCTGATGCGATCTCGCTGGAGCAGGCAGGCGCATCGATGCTGCTGCTCGAATGCGTGCCGAGTGAACTGGCCGCTGAAATCAGTCAGGCCGTGAAGATTCCGGTCATCGGCATCGGCGCCGGTAGCGATACCGACGGCCAAGTACTGGTGCTGCACGACATGCTCGGCCTGTCGATCACCGGCCGCGTACCGAAGTTCGTTAAAAACTTCATGCAGGGTCAGGACAGCATCCAGTCCGCACTGAAGGCATACGTCAACGAAGTCAAAGGCGTTACTTTCCCTGGGATCGAACACGGATTCTCTGCATGAACACCGTTAAAACCGTACGCGAACTGCGCGCCGCCGTAGCCCGCGCCCGTAGCGAAGGCAAGCGCATCGGCTTCGTGCCGACCATGGGCAACCTGCACAGCGGCCACGTCGCACTGATCACCAAAGCCACCCAGCGGGTCGACTTCGTGGTGGCGAGCATTTTCGTCAATCCGCTGCAATTCGGCGCCGGCGAAGACCTCGACAAGTATCCGCGCACCCTGGCGGCGGATCAGGAAAAGCTGTTGGAAGCTGGCTGTTCGCTGCTGTTCGCGCCGACTGTCGAGGAAATGTACCCCGACGGCATGGCCGGACAGACCCGGGTCAGCGTGCCGCACCTCTCCGAAGGTCTGTGCGGCGCCAGCCGTCCGGGGCACTTCGAAGGCGTGGCGACGGTGGTCAGCAAACTGTTCAACATGGTCCAGCCGGATCTGGCGATTTTCGGCCAGAAGGATTTCCAGCAACTGGCGGTGATCCGCGCACTGGTGCATGACCTGAACATGCCGATCCAGATCATCGGCGAGCCGACCGTCCGTGCCGCCGATGGGTTGGCACTGTCGTCGCGCAACGGTTTCCTCAGCGAAGAACAACGTGCCGTAGCCCCGGTGGTCTATCGCACCCTGAGCACGATTGCAGAGTCGATCAAACAGGGTGAGCGGAATTTCCCGGCGCTGATCAGCGCGCAGTTGCAACAACTGGAAGCCGCAGGCCTGCGCCCGGATTACCTGGAAATTCGCCATGCCCTGACCTTGCGTCCGGCGACGGCTGAAGATCGCGATCTGGTGATTCTGGTCGCGGCGTTCCTCGGCACCACGCGGTTGATCGATAACCTGCACCTGAATCTCGATACGCCGACGTAAGCATCACCGCAATACCCGGTGGGAGCGAGCCTGCTCGCGAATGCGGTGTGTCATTCAGCCTGGTTGTTGACTGACACACCGCATTCGCGAGCAGGCTCGCTCCCACAGTTGTTTTCGCTCCACTGCTGGTGTGTATTCTCCGTTTGTCGCCTCATTCCCGGTATCAATGTTAAAAAAGTACAGGGATCGGGTCAGACAAAGTCAAGACAGAACGCAGCGCGAGGTTTACTGTATTCGCCCTGTGTCCAGAAACCCTGTCGACGCAGTTGGCCCATGCCCAACCATGGCGTGCTGGCCTGTTCAGTGTTCAAAAGGCCGTTCAAGTAAAAAGGAAAACCGCAGCGATGGCGTACTACCGCACTCCTCACGACGTTACCGCTCTGCCTGCCTGGCAAGCGTTGAAAGACCACCGCCAAGCCATGCAGGATTTCAGCATGCGCGAGGCCTTCAACGCCGATCCGCAGCGCTTCAATCAGTTCACCCTCAGCAGCTGCGGACTGTTTCTCGACTATTCGAAGAATTTGATCAACGCCGAGACCCGCAATCTGTTGGTGGGTCTGGCCAATGAAGTCGATCTGAAGGGCGCGATCAAAGCGCTGTTCGACGGCGAAATCGTCAACTCGTCCGAAGGCCGCCCGGCACTGCACACCGCCCTGCGCCGCCCGGTGGGCGACAAATTGTCGGTCAACGGCGTCAATGTGATGCCGGAAGTCCACAAGGTTCTGAACCAGATCACCGATCTGGTCGGCCGCATCCACGACGGTCTGTGGCGCGGTTACACCGAGAAGCCGATCACCGACGTGGTCAACATCGGCATCGGTGGCTCGTTCCTCGGCCCTGAACTGGTGTCCGAAGCGTTGCTGTCCTACGCGCAGAAAGGCGTGCGTTGCCACTATCTGGCGAACATCGACGGCAGCGAGTTCCACGAACTGACGCAAAAGCTGCGCGCCGAAACCACGCTGTTCATCGTTTCGTCGAAGTCGTTCAACACCCTCGAAACCCTGAAAAATGCTCAGGCCGCTCGCGCCTGGTACCTGGCTCAGGGCGGTTCGGAAGCCGAGCTGTATCGCCACTTCATCGCCGTATCGAGCAACAACGCCGCCGCCATTGCGTTCGGTATTCGTGAAGAAAACATCTTCCCGATGTGGGACTGGGTCGGCGGCCGTTACTCGCTGTGGTCGGCCATCGGTTTGCCGATCGCCCTGGCCATCGGCATGTCCAACTTCAAGGAACTGCTGTCCGGTGCCTACACCATGGACCAGCATTTCCAGACCGCGCCCTTCGAACAGAACATGCCAGTGCTGCTGGCGCTGCTCGGCGTGTGGTACGGCAACTTCTGGGGCGCGCAAAGCCACGCGATCCTGCCGTACGACCATTACCTGCGTAACATCACCAAGCACTTGCAGCAATTGGACATGGAATCCAACGGCAAGAGCGTGCGTCAGGACGGCACTGCGGTGTCGACTGACACGGGTCCGGTGATCTGGGGCGGCGTCGGCTGTAACGGTCAGCACGCTTACCACCAGTTGCTGCATCAAGGCACCCAACTGATTCCAGCCGATTTCATCGTGCCGATCGTCAGCTTCAACCCGGTGTCCGACCACCACCAGTGGCTGTACGCCAACTGCCTGTCGCAGAGCCAGGCGCTGATGCTCGGCAAGACCCTGCCGGAAGCCGAAGCAGAACTGCGCGACAAAGGCGTGAGCGAAGAAGACGTGCACAAAATCGCACCGCACAAGGTGATCCCGGGCAACCGTCCGAGCAACACCCTTGTGGTCGAACGCATCAGCCCACGTCGTCTCGGTGCGCTGGTTGCCATGTATGAGCACAAAGTGTTCGTGCAAAGCGTGGTCTGGGGCATCAACGCCTTCGACCAGTGGGGCGTGGAACTGGGCAAGGAACTGGGCAAAGGCGTTTACAACCGTCTGGTCGGCAGCGATGAAACGACCGCTGACGATCCGTCCACTCAAGGCCTGATCAACTACTTCCGCGGTCGTCACCGCGGTTGATTTGACTGTGTTGCCCACAGATCCTGCGGGCAACACTTCTCCACTGTGGGAGCGAGCCTGCTCGCGAATGCGGTTTGTCATTCAGCATCTTTGTTGACTGACACCCCGCCTTCGCCAGCAGGCTCGCTCCCACAGTTGTTTTGTGGATGACTTGAACCTCTTGATCTCTCGGCGCATCTTTATTCTTCGCACAACAAGAATAAGGAACCGTCATGTTCGATATCAGCACGTTCCCCAAAGCCGATGCCGTCCGCCGGGCTGCTCAGTTGAGTCAGGACGACTACCGACGCCTGTACCGCGAATCCATTGAACACCCCAGCGTTTTCTGGGCCGAACAGGCCACCCGCTTCCTTGACTGGAGTACACCGTGGCAGACCGTTCAGCGCTATGACCTGAAAACCGGTGAAGCCTCCTGGTTTGCCGGCGGCCAACTGAACGTCAGTTACAACTGCATCGACCGCCATCTCGAACAGCGCGGCGATCAGACAGCCCTGCTCTGGGAAGGCGACGACCCTGCCGAATCGGCGCAAATCACTTATAAAAAACTTCATCACCACGTCTGCCGACTGGCCAACGTGCTGAAAAACCGTGGCGTGAAGAAAGGCGACCGAGTGTGCATCTACATGCCGATGATCCCCGAAGCCGCCTACGCCATGCTCGCCTGCGCGAGGATCGGCGCGATTCATTCGGTGGTGTTCGGCGGCTTTTCCCCTGATTCACTGCGTGACCGCATTCTCGATGCCGATTGCCGCACCGTGATTACCGCCGACGAAGGCGTGCGCGGCGGCAAATTCGTGCCGCTGAAACAGAACGTCGATAAAGCCCTGCAAAATTGCCCGGCTGTCAGCACCGTCGTCGTAGTCGAGCGCACCCAGGGCAATGTGGACTGGGTCGAGGGCCGCGATCTCTGGTATCACCAGGCTGTGCGCGATGTCAGCGACGACTGCCCGCCAGAGCCGATGGACGCCGAAGATCCGCTGTTCATCCTCTACACCTCCGGCAGCACCGGCAAACCCAAAGGCGTGCTGCACACCACTGGCGGCTACTTGCTGCAAGCGGCGATGACCTTCAAGTACGTGCTCGACTACCGCGACGGCGAGGTGTTCTGGTGTACCGCCGACGTCGGCTGGGTCACCGGCCACAGCTACATCGTCTACGGCCCGCTGGCCAATGGTGCGACCACGTTGATGTTCGAAGGCGTACCGAGCTATCCGAGCAGTTCGCGTTTCTGGCAGGTGATCGACAAACACAAGGTCAACATCTTCTACACTGCGCCCACCGCCCTGCGCGCGTTGATGCGTGAAGGTGCCGAACCGCTGAAGGAAACTTCGCGCCAGAGCCTCAGATTACTCGGCAGCGTGGGTGAGCCAATCAACCCGGAAGCGTGGGAATGGTATTTCAATGTGGTCGGCGAACAGCGCTGCCCCATTGTCGATACCTGGTGGCAGACCGAAACCGGCGGCATCATGCTCAGCCCCTTGGTCAGTGCGCAGCGGATCAAACCGGGCTGCGCCACACAGCCGATGTTCGGCGTGCAACCGGTGCTGCTCGATGAGCAGGGCAAGGAAATCAAAGGCGCTGGCAGCGGCGTGCTCGCCATCAAATCGAGTTGGCCGGCGCAGATCCGCAGTGTCTATGGCGACCCGCAGCGGATGGTCGACACCTATTTCAAACCCTACCCCGGCTATTACTTCACCGGCGACGGCGCCCGTCGCGACGAGGACGGCGATTACTGGATCACCGGGCGTATCGACGATGTGATCAACGTTTCCGGTCACCGCATCGGCACTGCCGAAGTGGAAAGCGCGCTGGTGCTGCACGACAGCATTGCCGAGGCCGCGGTGGTCGGTTATCCCCACGACGTCAAAGGCCAAGGCATCTACGCGTTCGTCACCCCCATGAACGGCACCGAACCGAATGATGAGCTGAAGAAAGAATTGCTGGCCCACGTCAGCAAGGAAATCGGCAGCTTCGCCAAACCGGACCTGATCCAGTGGGCGCCGGCCTTGCCGAAAACCCGCTCAGGCAAGATCATGCGGCGCATTCTGCGCAAGATCGCCTGCAACGAACTCGACAGCCTCGGCGACACCTCGACCCTGGCCGACCCGAGCGTGGTGCAAGGCCTGATCGACAAGCGCCTCAATCAGTAACATCCCGGGCGCGATCTACCGGTCGCGCCCGCTCTTCAACAATGAGTGGTCATGGAATTCATCCGCAGCCGTATCGAAACCCAACTCATGAGCCTGACCGGGTTATCTCTTGGTCAGCTCGACCTGGAAAATCCCAAGGGCGATCCCGGCCTGTTCGGCCCCGACTCGATCAGTTGGCAGGTGCACGGTGACTTCAGCAGCATGTTGATCGGCGGTATCAGCGCATTGTTGCTGCAAGCGCTGCATCCACTGGCGCTGGCCGGGGTCTGGGATCACTCGAACTTTCGCCAGGACATGCTCGGGCGATTGCGCCGTACCAGCCAGTTCGTGTCCGGCACCACCTTCGGCTCGCGGCGGGACGCCGAATGGCTGATCGAAAAAGTGCGCACCATTCACCTGCAAGTGGTCGGCACTGCGCCGGATGGCCGAGCATATGCGGCCAGCGATCCGGATCTGCTGACGTGGGTGCATGTCGCGGAAGTCAGCAACTTCCTCGCCGCGCATTTGCGTTATCGCAATCCGCAATTGTCGCCGGCGGATCAGGATCGTTATTACGCGGAGATCGCTGTGGTCGCCGAACGCCTGGGCGCCCGCGACGTGCCGAAGTCACGGCAAGCTGTGGCGGATTATCTGCAACGCATGCGCCCGCAATTGCTGTGCGATGAGCGCAGCCGCGAAGTCTTGCGTCTGCTGCTCGACGCGCCAGCCCCCAGTGTGTTGGCGCGGCCCTTTGGCGATCTGATGATGAAGGCCGGTATCGACCTTTTGCCGGACTGGGCCAGCGACATGCTCGATGTGCGGCAGGGTTCGCTGCAACGGCAACTGATCCGCGCCAGCGTCAGGCGCAGCGCGCCGATGCTGCGTTGGGCGATGCGTAATGGGTCGGTGCAACGGGCCAAGCGTCGGATGGGCCTGCTCACCTGACCTGCACACAGGTAATCGGTAATGCCTCAGGGCATCGGTAGCAGCACAATGCTAAACTCCCGCGCCCCAATTCTCACCAGCAAGGCGCACGCATGTCTTCCTTGAATCAGGCGCTGCGCGCCGCCCTCGACCAACGCCAGGACCTGCTCGCCGAGCTGCATAGCCAGGGCACCTATTGCTATCGGCTGTTCCACGGCAGCCAGGAAGGCGCCGGCGGCCTGACGATCGACCGCTACGGCCCGCAACTGCTGGTGCAAAGCTTTCACCAGACGCTGGAGCGTGACGACCTGCTGCAACTGCACGCCATGGTCAACCAGACCCTTGGATTTGAAACCTTGCTGGTCTACAACGACCGCTCCCGCGGCAACTCGCGTATCGACCGCGAAGACAGCGTCTATAAAGCCGACGCCGCCGCGTTGGCCGATCTGATCGGCCACGAGTGGGGCCTGAACTACCGCGTTCGCGGACGCCATGCCGGGCAGGATCCGTTGCTGTTCCTCGACCTGCGCAACACCCGCGGCTGGATCAAGGATCACGCCCACGGCAAAAGCGTGCTCAACCTGTTCGCCTACACCTGCGGCGTTGGCCTCAGTGCCGCGGCCGGTGGTGCGCGTGAGGTGTGCAATCTGGACTTCGCCGAAGGCAACCTCGCAGTCGGTCGCGAAAATGGCCAGCTCAATCCGCAATTGCCCGAAATGGAATTTATCCAGTCCGATTACTTCCCTGCGATTCGCCAACTCGCCGGCCTGCCGATCAGCCAGCGGCGCGGGCAGAAGCTGCCGAGCTATCAGCGCCTCGAACAACGCCAATACGATCTGGTGCTGCTTGATCCGCCAGCCTGGGCCAAGAGCGCATTCGGCACCGTCGACCTGCTGCGCGACTATCAGAGCTTGCTCAAACCGGCCCTGCTGACCACCGCCGACAACGGCGTGCTGATCTGTTGCAACAACCTGGCGAAAGTCAGCATGGACGACTGGCGTGAGCAGGTGTTGCGCTGCGCCGAGAAGGCCGGACGTCCGGTGCGCGAGTGGAGCGTGATGACGCCGGGCGCCGACTTCCCGTCAATGGATCAGCAGCCGCCGTTGAAAACCCTGATCCTGCAGCTCTGATCGCATCCCTTTGCAGGAGCTGCCGAAGGTTGCTCCTACAACGATTGCGGAAAAATCTGAACAATCCTGTCCCACGCCATGTACTTCGGAACCAGAATCGCGTGCCATACTCCAAGGCACTCCGATTCAGACAGATGAAGCCGCACATGCCCAAAGGATTGATTCGCGCGATTGGCGCCCTGTTGACCGCTCTGGCCCTCTACAGCCTGCTGGGGTTTCTGATTTTGCCGGGCATCGCCCTGCGCGTGGCCAACCAGCAACTGGCTAACTACGCCACGGTGCCTGCGCATATCCAGCGCATCGAACTCAATCCGTTCAGCCTTGAGGTCACCCTGTGGGGCCTGGTTATCGGCGAACCGGGCAAAGAGCAGGTCGGCTTCGAACGCCTGTACGCCAACCTGCAACTCGACAGCCTGTGGACAAAAGCGCTGCACTTGTCCGATATCGAGCTGGACAAATCCAAGACTGAAATCCTCTTCGCCAAAGACGGCAAGCTCAACCTGCTGGGCTTGTTCAAGCTGCCGGCCAGTGAACCGACCCCGACCGACCCGGATGCAAAACCGTTCCCGCTGCGCATCGACCGGATCAAACTGGCGGGTGGCGCCCTGCATTTCGAGGATGCGCGCCCTAGTGAGCCGATCGAGTTCCTTTACGACAAACTCGACTTCGAACTGAAAAACCTCAGCACCCTGCCCGAAGACAGCGCCGACATGACGCTGGTCGCCGCCGGCCCGGCCGGTGGGCAGATCGACTGGAAAGGCAACTTCAGCCTGATCCCGATTGCCTCCGAAGGCACACTGAAAATCACCGACGGCCAGATGAAATCCTTCTGGCCGTACGTGCGTGATGCGGTGCCACTGGTGCTGGAGAACGGCGTGGTCAGCCTCAGCACCGACTACAAGCTCAATCTGTCGAAAGAAACCGAACTGCTGCTGAACAACGTTGCGGTCAGCATCGCGCCGTTCGCCATCAAGGCACCGGACGGGCGCCCACTGGCAAAACTCGAACGCCTCGACATCAGCGACACCACCGTGGACCTGGCCAAACAGCAAGTGGTGGTCGGCAAGATCCGCAGCAACAAACTGGAAACCTGGGCCGCCCTCGAAGCCGACGGCCAATTGGACTGGCAGAAACTGTTCGCCAGCCAACCGTCGAAACCCGCCGCCAAAGCCGCCGCCGAACCGGCCAGTACGCCGGCCGCCGCCGATTCGCCCAAGGCTGAATCCACTGCCCCGAGCAAGCCATGGCAGGTGCTGCTCAAAGATGTGCAGCTGCGCAACTACCAAGTGCATCTGGCTGACCGTTCGGCCAATCCACCGGTGGCGCTGGATGTCGGCCCGCTGAACGCTGACTTGCAGGATTTCGACAGCCTCAACGGTTCGCCCTTCAAGGTTAAACTCGATTCCGGGCTGGGCAAGCAAGGCAAGATCATGGCCGACGGCGTGGTCAATCTCGCGCCGGTCACCGCCCAACTCAACGTGAAAACCCAGGACATCGACCTGCGTGCCGCACAGTCCTATATCAATCCGTTCATTCGCCTCGAATTGCGCAGCGGCATGCTTGGCAGTGACCTCAAGGTCAATCTCAAAAGCACCGACCCGCTGGCGCTCAGCGTGACCGGCCGGGCTCAGATCGATCAACTGCACACCCTCGACACCCTGAAAACCCGCGACTTCCTCAAATGGCAGCAAGTGGTGGTGGAAGGCCTGAACTATCAGCACGGCGACAGCCTGTCGATCGACAAGGTCAACCTGTTCCAGCCGTATGTGCGCTTCATGATCAACGATGACCGCACCACCAACATCGACGACCTGCTGATTCCACAGCCTGCCGACAGCGGCGCAAAAACCGCCGCCGCCAAACCGGCGAGCAAAGACAAACCGCTGGGCATCCACATCGGCGGCATCGCAATCAATGACGGTTCGGCCAACTTTGCCGACTTCAGCCTGACCCCGAACTTCGCCACCGCCGTCCAGCAACTTAACGGCCAGATCGGCACCATCGACAGTCGACAGGTGAAACCGGCCACTGTCGATATCAAGGGCAAGGTTGATCGCTATGCGCCAGTGACCATCAAGGGCGCGGTCAATCCGTTCGACCCGATGGCAAGCCTCGATATCACCACCAGTTTCAAACGTGTCGAGCTGACCACACTAACGCCCTACTCCGGCAAATTCGCCGGTTACCGCATCCGCAAGGGCCGACTCAACCTCGATCTGCATTACCTGATCACCAAAGGCCAGTTGAAAGCCGAGAACAAAGTGGTGGTCGAGCAATTGCAACTCGGTGAAAAAGTCGACAGCCCGGACGCGACAAGCCTGCCGCTGAAATTGGCAATCGCATTGCTCAAGGACGTCGACGGCAAGATTTCCATCGAGTTACCCGTGACGGGCGACTTGAACAACCCGCAGTTCAGTGTGATGCCGATTGTCTGGCAGACCCTGCGCAACCTGATCGTCAAAGCCGCTGCCGCGCCTTTCAAAATGATTGGCGGACTTGTCAGCGGTGGCGGTTCCGAAGACCTCGGCACAGTGTCGTTCGCGCCGGGGTCCAGCGAGTTGAACAAGGATGCCGAGAGTGCGCTGATCAAGCTATCCCAGGCACTCAAGGAACGTCCGGCCCTACGCCTGGAAATCGAGGGCGCCGCCGCCAAAAGCAGCGACGGTCCATTGCTCGCCGAGCAGCGCCTGGAACGTGAATACCAGTACAACTACTACAAGATGCTCCAGCGCCGTGGCGATAAAGTCCCGGCTCAGGCTTCCTTGATAGAAGTGCCGGACAGCGAGAAAGGCCCATTGCTCGAAGGCATCTATCGCACTCGCCTGAAGACTCAGCCGCCGGCCGAATGGAAGGATCTGGGCAAGGAAGAACGCACAGCGAAAATGCGCGAAGGCCTGATCAATTTCTGGAGCGGCAGCGATGTGTTGCTGCGCCAGTTGGGCCAGGACCGCGCCAGCAGCATCAAGGATTATCTGGTGGATAAAGGTCAACTGGCTGACGAGCGCGTGTACTTCATCGACACCAATCTGGGCGAGGCTGAAAGCGATGGTCGGGTGGTGACGCAAATGCATCTGGATGCCGAGTGATGAAGCGCAAATGGCTGGCCGTGATGACACTGACACTCGTTGTTGGCCAAGCCTCGGCGTCGGATACGTTGCGTTGCGGCAGCCAACTGATCAGCCTTGGCGACCGCGCAAGCGAAGTACTGCAAAAGTGCGGAGAGCCGGTCAGTCGCGATGCGCTGGGTTACAAGCGCAGCGCCAATCGCCGCGAAGAGTTTCAGGTCGAGGAATGGACCTACGGCCCGAGCAACGGCATGTATCAATACCTGCGCTTTGAAGGCAATCGTCTGCGCCAGATCAACAGCAAGCGCGGCAACTGAAAATCAAAAGATCGCAGCCTTTGGCAGCTCCTGCAGAAAACCAATGTAGGAGCTGTCGAAGGCTGCGATCTCTTTGCCTTGTGAAATAGAACAGGCCCCGACACAAGTGCCGGGGCCTGTAATGGTCACCTCCGTGTGACCGTTCGCATGAACTCTAAAGTTGCGGCAGACGTATTGCTCGGCCCGTCTGTCGCGCCTTCTCCCGGTCCAGGCGAGAAGTCATGCCTTACTCGGCTTTCAGGCCGTCAGCGGACACCGCTTTGACGCCTTTGATTTTTTTGGTGATCGCTACAGCGGTAGCTTTCTGAGCGTCAGTGACTGCAACAGTCGACGACAGGGACACGACGCCTTTGTTGGTTTCAACTTTGATGTCAGTGCCTGGGATGCCTTTTTCGGTTACCAGGTCGCTTTTGACTTTGGTAGTGATCCAGGTGTCGGAAGTAGCTTCTTTCGCTTTGGTAACTTCACCGGCGGCCAGAGTCATTGGAGCCTGGGTAGTCTGGGTGGATTGAGCGAATGCACCGGAAGCCATGGTCAGGGTCAGCGCGGTAGCAGCAGCGGCAGTGATAGCGAACTTCTTCATACGAGTAACTCCTGTTTTTCTGGAAAGTCTGCTGGATGTCTTGTCAGCAGGGTTACTGGAGATATTGCGAACGCTGTGCCAACTTTTCCATTAGCATAAAAACCATACAAATCAACAACTTATGAAGTTTGCAAAATTACGGATTCATGCAAATTGCATGACTCGGGAAATATTCACATGCAAGTTGCGGTTTTTCGGAAAGTTCCTAAGGTGCTGAAATTATTGAAGCTTTTGAGAACCACTGCGCAATGAAAAATGCCCCGCATTGGCGGGGCATTTTTCAGACATGGCCTGAGATCAAGTACCGCTGGCAGTGCAGCCTTTTGGCGAGTAGTCCGGAGCCACTGTGGTACCACAGCTCCAAACGCCTGCGCCCGTGCCGGAGGAACGAGTCAGCGTGATAGTTTTGCCCAACACTGGCGCTGGAGCATTGGCGATCGTACAAACAATGGTTCCCGCACCGTCAGCGGCCGTCCCTGAAGCCGTCAATGCACAATTTGAAGTGGTAGTGACCGCATCACCCTTCACGATTGCAAGCGTCGGGTTTGTTCCTTGATTGATGGTGTCCTCAAACGGCACTTTCAGTGCGCTGATTTCCGCCAGCCCCGCCGTCACCTTCGACCGCGCCTGATATTTCGAATACTGCGGCAGGGCGATAGTCGCCAGAATCCCGATGATTGCCACAACGATCAGCAGCTCGATCAGAGTAAAGCCTTGTTGTTTTTTCATAGACACGCTCCATGCATGAGTCGAATTCTCATGATCTGAGAAGGACTGAGCATAGCCCATGCCAAGCGCCTCAACGCCCTGCGCACTAGGCGGTTACCGCGCTCGACGCAGCTTCCTACAACCTGTAACCGCACTATCTGACACTTTTTGTCACCTGCACCGGCCATGTTTGGCGCTGTCACTTGACTAGGCTATAAGTCATGAACTGCAAGCGTGCGGAATCCCCATGAATGACATCGCTCTGAGCGGTCTGGCCAAGCAATTGGTGCAGGCCGAACTGCTTACGGAAAAAAGCGCCCAGCAGGCCTGGCAACAGGCCCAGCGCAATCGACAGTCACTGGTCAGCTATCTGGTGCAGAACAAACTTGTGAAGAGCTCACAGGTGGCCGAGATCGCCTCGGAGCACTTCGGCATGGCTTTCCTCGACCTCAATTGTCTGGACAAGGAAACCCAGCCCAGAGGCCTGGTCAGTGAAAAACTGGTACGCCAGCATCACGCCCTGCCCTTGTGGCGACGCGGCAACAAGTTGTTCGTGGGGATTTCCGACCCGAGCAATCATCAGGCGATCAACGACATCCAGTTCAGCACCGGGCTGAACACCGAAGCCATTCTGGTAGAAGACGACAAGCTTACCGATGCCATCGAAAAATTCTTCGACACCCATGCCAGCGGTCTCGAAGACATGGCCGATGTCGATCTCGACGGCATCGATGTCGAAGCCATCGATGACAACAAACAGGACGCCATCGGCGGACTCGATGCCGACGATGCGCCGGTGGTGCGTTTCGTTCACAAGATGCTGCTGGACGCGATCAAGAGCGGCTCCTCCGACCTGCATTTCGAGCCTTACGAAAAGAACTACCGCGTGCGGGTACGCACCGACGGCATTTTGCGCGAGGTAGCCAAACCGCCCATCCAACTGGCCGGGCGAATCGCCGCACGCCTGAAAGTCATGGCCAGCCTCGACATCTCGGAACGGCGCAAACCGCAAGACGGGCGGATCAAGATGCGCCTGTCGAAGAGCAAGTCGATCGACTTCCGGGTCAACACCCTGCCGACCCTGTGGGGCGAAAAAGTGGTAATCCGGATTCTCGACCCGTCCAGCGCGCAGATGGGCATTGATGCACTCGGTTACGAGCCAGCGCAGAAAGATCTGTACATGGCCGCGCTCAAGCAGCCACAAGGCATGATTCTGGTCACCGGCCCCACCGGCTCGGGTAAAACCGTGTCGCTGTATACCGGGCTGAATATTCTCAACACCGTCGACATCAACATCTCCACCGCCGAAGACCCGGTGGAGATCAACATGGAAGGCATCAACCAGGTCAACGTCAATCCCAAACAAGGACTGGATTTCGCCCAGGCCCTGCGTTCGTTTCTGCGGCAAGACCCGGACGTGATCATGGTCGGCGAGATCCGTGACCTGGAAACCGCCGAGATTGCGATCAAGGCTGCGCAGACCGGTCACCTCGTGCTCTCGACCCTGCACACCAACAGCGCGGCGGAAACCCTCACCCGCCTGCACAACATGGGTATTCCCGGCTTTAACATCGCCACTTCGGTCAGCCTGATCATCGCCCAGCGGCTGGCGCGCAAGTTGTGCAGCCATTGCAAGAAAGCCATCGAGATCCCCCGCGAAACCCTGATCAAGGAAGGCTTCCCCGAGGAACGCATCGGCAGTTTCACGATCTACGAGCCGGTCGGTTGCGATCACTGCAACGGCGGTTACAAGGGACGCGTGGGGATTTATGAAGTGGTGAAGAACACACCCGACCTGCAACGGCTGATCATGGCCGAGGGCAATTCGCTGGAAATCGACATTCAGATGCGCCGCGACGGTTTCGACGACCTGCGCACTTCCGGTTTGCATAAAGCCATGCAAGGCATCACCAGCCTGGAAGAAATCAACCGGGTCACCAAGGACTGAATATGGCGGGCAAGGCAGCGAAAATCAGCGTCTACGCCTGGGAAGGCACGGACAAGAAAGGCAGCAAACTCAGTGGTGAATTGAGCGGTCTTAATCCGGCCCTGATCAAGGCGCAACTACGCAAACAGGGGATCAATCCGGGCAAGGTGCGCAAAAAATCCGCATCGATTCTGAGTTTCGGCAACCGCATCAAGGTCCGGGACATCGCGCTGTTTACCCGGCAAATGGCAACCATGATGAAGGCCGGAGTGCCGCTGTTGCAGTCGTTCGACATCATCGGCGAGGGCTTCGAGAACCCGGCCATGCGCAAACTGGTGGACGAGGTGAAACAGGAGGTCGCCGCCGGTAACAGTTTCGCCAACGCCCTGCGCAAAAAGCCGCAATATTTCGACGAGTTGTATTGCAACCTGGTGGATGCCGGCGAACAGTCCGGCGCGCTCGATACGTTGCTGGAACGGGTCGCGACCTACAAGGAAAAGAGCGAAAGCCTCAAGGCCAAGATCAAGAAGGCCATGACCTACCCCACCGCCGTGGTGCTGGTGGCCGCCGTAGTGACCGGGATTCTGCTGGTGAAAGTGGTGCCGCAGTTCCAGTCGGTGTTTTCCGGATTCGGCGCCGAATTGCCGGGCTTTACCCTGATGGTGATCAGCCTATCGGAATTCATGCAGCAATGGTGGTGGGCGATTCTCATCTTTCTGGTCGTGGCGTTTTTCGGCATTCGACATGCGCTGAAAACTTCCCAGGCCTTGCGCGACCGTCGCGACACCTGGCTGCTGAAGCTGCCGCTGGTGGGCACGCTGATGTACAAATCTGCCGTCGCTCGTTTCGCCCGAACCCTGTCGACTACCTTCGCCGCCGGGGTGCCGCTGGTCGAAGCGCTGGATTCGGTAGCCGGTGCCGCTGGCAACGTCGTGTTCAAGAGAGCGATTCTGCGGATCCGCCAGGATGTCTCCACCGGTATGCAGTTGAATTTTTCGATGCGCACCACCGGGGTGTTTCCCAACATGGCGGTGCAGATGACCGCAATCGGCGAAGAGTCCGGCGCGCTGGACGAGATGCTCGCCAAAGTCGCAGGGTTTTACGAGGACGAAGTGGATAACATGGTCGACAACCTCACCAGCCTCATGGAGCCGTTCATCATGGTGGTCCTGGGGGTGATCGTCGGTGGTCTGGTGGTGGCCATGTACCTGCCGATCTTCCAACTCGGCTCAGCGATCTGACATGCCTATCGACGATCTGTTTGTCCTCTACCCGCTGGCTTTTGTCTTCACCGCGCTGTTGCTTGGGCTGGTGGTCGGCAGCTTTCTCAATGTGCTGGTCTGGCGTCTGCCAAAGATGCTCGAGCGCGATTGGCGCCAGCAGGCCCAGGACGTACTAGGTCTTCCCGGCGAAACGCCGCTGCCGACCTACAACCTGATGCTTCCCCACTCCGAGTGCCCGCACTGCGCGCATCGAATCCGCGCCTGGGAAAACATTCCGCTGCTCAGTTATCTGTGGCTGCGCGGACGCTGCTCCGCGTGTGCCGCACCGATCAGCAAACGCTATCCGCTGACGGAACTGGCCTGTGGCCTGCTCTCGGCATTCATTGCCTGGCACCTGGGATTCGGCTGGCCGGCGTGCCTGTTGATCTTCCTCACTTGGGGCTTGCTGGCGATGAGCCTGATCGACACAGAGCACCAATTGCTGCCCGATGTGCTGGTCCTGCCCTTGTTATGGCTGGGGCTGATCGTCAACAGTTTCGGGTTGTTCGTGCCGTTGCACGATGCGCTGTGGGGTGCGGTGGCCGGTTATCTGGCGCTGTGGTCGGTGTTCTGGCTGTTCAAACTGCTGACCGGCAAAGACGGCATCGGCCACGGTGATTTCAAGCTGCTGGCGCTGCTCGGCGCCTGGGGTGGCTGGCAGATTTTGCCGCTGACGATCCTGCTGTCATCGCTGGTGGGCGCGATCATCGGAGTGATTTTGCTGCGCCTGCGCGACCAGAAAACCTCGACGCCAATCCCGTTTGGCCCCTATCTGGCAATTGCCGGCTGGATTGCCTTGCTCTGGGGTGGTCAAATAACCGACTTCTATTGGCAGTTTGTCGGTTTGAAATGAATACCCCTGTGGAAAAACCCTGGATTCTCGGCCTGACCGGCGGCATCGGCAGCGGCAAAAGCGCGGCGGCCCAGCACTTTATCGACCTCGGCATTCATGTGGTCGACGCCGATCACGCGGCGCGCTGGGTGGTCGAACCGGGGCGTCCGGCGCTGACGAAGATTGCCGAACACTTTGGCGCTGGCGTGTTACAAGCGGACGGAACGCTGGATCGCGCCGCCCTGCGCAAACTGATCTTTGAGGTTCCGGAGGAACGCCGCTGGCTCGAAGCCCTGCTGCATCCGTTGATCGCCGAGGAAATCGCCCATCACCTGGCGCTGGCAAAATCGCCTTACGCGATTCTGGTGTCACCGCTGCTGATCGAATCCGGGCAATACGCGATGACTCAGCGCATCCTGGTGATCGATGCCCCGCAACAACTGCAGATCGAACGCACCTTGCAGCGTGACCAGACCAGCGAGCAGCAAGTTCAGGCGATCCTCAAGGCCCAGTCGAGCCGCGAAGACCGTGTGAGCCGTGCCGACGACGTGGTGGTCAACGACCGCGACCTCGCCTGGCTGCACAGCGAGGTCGAGCGCCTGCATGACTTTTACCTGACTTTAAGTGGAGGCCAATCATGAGCCAGATCCCAACCGTAGAATGCCCAACCTGCGGCGCACCCGTGGAATTCACGCCCGAGAACAAATTCCGCCCGTTCTGCTCCGATCGCTGCAAACTCATCGACCTCGGTGCGTGGGCCTCCGAGGAACACAAGATTCCGGTCGCCCCGGATGCCGAGGATGAACTGTTTTCCGGCGATTTCGACCCGCGTCACTGATCCCGCTCAAGGACGCATGAAGCCGTAGTCCTGATCGTCGTCGAGGTTTTCCGCCAGAAAGCGCAACTCGTCGGCAAGGTCTTCGGCATTGCGCACAGCCTTGCTCTGTTGCACCACCGCACTGAGCAAGGCCCGCAGGCTCAGTCCCGGATCAAACCCCACCTCCTGCGCCATCTCCAGACTCTGCCGTGTTTCCTGTCTCGCCCACTCGTACACACTCATGCCGCTGCTCCTGAAGGGATTTGCACGAGCATGAAATGACGCTTGCCGGGCTGGTTTGATGTGGATCAAGACTTCGGATCGTCGTCCTTCCACGGCGCCGAAAGGTAGCGCGTGCGATTGAAGGTCTCCAGCCACTCAGGACTGAACACCACCAGCGCACTGATCACCACACCGTTGATGAATGCCTCGGGAAAAATGATCAGCCACAGGTAACCAATGAAGTCTTCCAGCCACTCCGGCATGGCAAAGAGGCCGTCGTACCAGAGCAGCGTCAGGCTCAACAGCAGGCACATCAACGCCGACAACGCAGCCGCCAGAAACCCGGAACAGAAGATATACACAAATGGATTGCGCGGCTGCGCACGCTCGACGAGGATCGCCACGCATTCGGTAATCAGCACCGGCAGCAGAATAAACAAGGCGCCATTGACCCCAAGCGCCGCGAGATCCTGACGCCCGAGCAGCACCAGGCCGATCTGAGCAATCAACCCGCCGACAATCGCAAGCGGCCAGTCCAGCAGCAACGTCACGGCCGTCATGCCGATGAAGTGATAAGACACACCGGTGTCGAAATCCCTGCGCACCAGCCACAACAGAAACAACGCGAACACGGTGCCGAACAACAAGTGCTGACGGCGGATGTCGCTGAACAACTCGACCCAAGGTGCGCGAAAGATCGCCCAGAGCAGCACCGGCAGATAAATCAGCCAGCCGACTGCCAGGCTTTCAGTCGACAGCACCTCGACACCGATCATGGCCGCGCCTTCTCCAGTGCCTCGCGCAGTTGGGTAGCGTTGGCGTACTCATGCTGTTCGAGCAGCCGACCGTCCTTCAATTGCAGCCACAACACCTGCCCTTCTGCGCCGGGATAGCGCGAAGCGACCCGGCCCTCACGGTCGAGCATGACCCGGTAGCTGTAGTCCCGCATGGCGGGCACGGCGAACATTTTGGCGATCAGCGCCGGCATGCGCTGGATGTCCGCAACGAACACCGCGTGGCGCGCCTCCAGATAGCCCTTGGGCTGATCTTTCATGGCTTCCTTGATCAGCTTGGCGCCATCCATGTCCCGCGCCACCAACAGCGTCGTGGTGCTGTTATCGAGCGTGTAGGCCTGATCGTACTGATCCAGCAGCGTCCAGGGGACAAGCCGGTCGCCGTTTTCGAGGGCGTGGGCCCACAGCGGGACAAGAGCAAACACCATTAGCCAGCGAAATTTCACGATAAGTCCCCTTGGTTTGACGTAATGACTCGGCTGTATTGAGTCTACACCGCCATTCTCGACTGCCCACTGACGCACTTTGCCACGCAAGGCTTTCTGCTTGTCGCATTTGAACGCTAAGCTTGGGCCTATGGATGACTCAGATTATTTACGCCTGCTGACCATCGCGGCCGAGCAAGCCAACGCGTTCCTGTCCAATGCCCGCAAATGGGAGCGTGAGCGTTGGGTCTGCCAGCGCCTGCTGCAAGGCCTGAACATTCCCTACCGGGCCGACGAGTTCGCCCCTGCCGGCGAGCCACCGGACGTGCTGTTTCGTGATGCCAATTTCGAGGTGTTTTTCGTTCTCGATGAAGGCCGCCGACTCAACGACGAATGGCGCGACGAATTGCAGCGGCGACGCAGTGCGTTCTCCCTCAGCCAACTGGTGCGCCGCGAAGCCAAGCCGCGACGGATTCCGGCCAATGAATTCCTGCTCAGACTGGCGCCGACCTTGCGCAAGAAAGCCCACAACTACAAAGAGCGTGGCATGGATCTGGGCGAACTGGATATCATCGCCTTCGCCAGCCTCAAGCGCGAAGTGCTGGATCTGAACAGCCACTTTCCACCACCGACCGAATATTTGCGTCAGGGCTGGCGCTCGCTGTCCCTTGTCGGCCCGACATTCGCCCGCGTGCTGTTCGCCCACCCCGATGCACCGGACTTTCTGCGCAGCAACCTTGGCCGCAGCATCGTCTTCGACGTAGGAATCAGCCTGTGACACCACTTCAACAATTGATCGCCGACGTGCCACAAACCGGCCGAGTGCGCTGGATTGGCGTGCGTCCCGAATCCCGTGGGCCAATGATCGAACTCGATGCTGTGGAAGCGCGGCTGGAAGCCGGACTGACTGGCGATCACGCCCGCCCCGGCGTGCGCAACGCGCGGCAGGTGACGCTGATCCAGTTTGAACACCTCGCGGTGATCAGCGCGCTGATGGGCCGCCCGGCCGATCAACCGGTCAAACCTGAAGATCTGCGGCGCAATCTCGTTATCAGTGGGATCAACCTGTTCAGCCTCAAGGGTCGGCGCTTTCGCATCGGTCAGGCAATTTTCGAGACCACCGGCTGGTGTCAGCCTTGCGCCCGCCTGCAAAACAACCTCGGCCCCGGCACTTTCCAAGCGGTGCGCGGGCATGGCGGAATCACCGCACGGGTGTTACAAAGCGGGATCATTCGCCTCGACGACGGTGTGTTTGTCGAACCGGTTCCGGACAGCGGCTATGCTGCGTTCAACCCCGGTTGAAAACCGCTGTAGCTTCTGCACATTCAGCAACGTCTACCTGACGAGGCCTTTATGACCAGCCGCCTGAACCCCGAAGACCAAAAGCATGTCGAAGAGTACCTGCAATTGTCCCAACACCGTGTCGAGCGCCGGCCTTTCCGGCCGTGGATGCTCCTGGTGCTGGTGCTGGCAGTGACCATTGGTCTGGGCCTGTTGAGCCGACTTATAAGTTATCTGACGCTATGAGCTGCCTGGCGCTCGCGAAGGTAACCGCACCGATTTCCTTTAAAAACCTTGCGAGTTATCCCTATGTCCCATCGTATTGTTATTGTCGGCGGCGGCGCCGGCGGTCTGGAGTTGGCTACCCGTCTGGGTAAGACTCTGGGCAAGCGCGGCACGGCCAGTGTGATGCTGGTCGACGCGAACCTGACGCACATCTGGAAACCGCTGTTGCATGAAGTGGCCGCCGGATCGCTGAACTCTTCCGAAGACGAACTCAACTATGTTGCCCAGGCCAAATGGAACCACTTCGAGTTCCAGTTGGGGCGCATGAGCGGGCTTGATCGTGCCGCGAAGAAAATTCAGCTAGCCGCCACCTACGACGAAAACGGCGTGGAACTGGTGCCGGCCCGCGAAGTGGCCTATGACTCGCTGGTGATCAGCGTCGGCAGCACCACCAACGATTTCGGCACCCAGGGTGCGGCGCAGCATTGCCTTTTCCTCGACACCCGCAAACAGGCCGAGCGCTTCCACCAGCAACTGCTCAACCACTATTTGCGCGCGCACGCCGGGCAAACCGATGTGGTCGAACAGATCAGCGTGGCGATCGTCGGTGCCGGCGCCACGGGCGTCGAACTGGCGGCAGAACTGCATAACGCCGCCCATGAACTGGCGGCTTACGGTCTGGACCGGATCAAACCGGAAAACATGCACATCACCCTGATCGAAGCCGGGCCACGGGTGCTGCCGGCCCTGCCGGAGCGTATCAGTGGGCCGGTACACAAGACCCTGGAGAAACTCGGGGTCAACGTGATGACCAATGCGTCGGTGAGCGAAGTTACCGCCGAAAGCCTGATTACCGCCGACGGCAACGAAATCAAAGCCAGCCTGAAAGTCTGGGCGGCCGGTATTCGTGCACCGGGTTTCCTCAAGGACATCGACGGCCTGGAAACCAACCGCATCAATCAACTGCAAGTTTTGCCGACGCTGCAAACCACCCGGGATGAAAACATTTTCGCCTTCGGTGACTGCGCCGCGTGCCCGCAACCGGGTTCGGATCGCAACGTGCCGCCACGTGCGCAAGCTGCGCACCAACAGGCATCCTTGCTGGCCAAATCGCTGAAGCTGCGCATCGAAGGCAAGACTCTGCCGGAGTACAAGTACACCGACTACGGCTCGCTGATTTCGCTGTCGCGTTTTTCGGCTGTGGGTAACTTGATGGGCAACCTGACCGGCAGCGTGATGCTTGAAGGCTGGCTGGCGCGGATGTTTTACGTGTCGCTGTATCGCATGCACCAGATGGCACTGTACGGGCCATTCCGCACGGCGATGTTGATGCTCGGTAGCAAGATTGGTCGCGGGACTGAGCCGCGTCTGAAGCTGCATTGATGTAAGAACTGTGGGAGCGAGCAAGCTCGCGCCCACAGTGTTTTATGTTGATTGGGAAATATGTGTCTGACTGTATCTCCGCCCCACCTTCCCCACCTTCGCTTACAAACTCCCCCGCTCCACGACACAGTCGCGATACACCGCCACCGCCTAATGGCCTCACCCGAGCACCTCTGCTCCGGATGTCGTCCTTAACGTGTGGTTGCACTGTGCAACCGTAGGAGAATGTAATGTCCCGTACTTCGACTCTCGGTAAAAAATCCATTGGCCTGATCGGCGCCGCACTGGCGGGTGGTCTGATGCTGTCCGGCTCGGTGTTTGCCGCCCAGCCACTGGCTCAGGGCTATATGGTTGCCTCGGCAGAAACATCGGTAAAGACACCGGAAGGCAAATGCGGTGAAGGCAAGTGTGGCGATGCGTCGATGGCCAAGACCGACTCCGATGGAGACGGCAAGGTTTCCCGTGCCGAATTCCTCAAAGTCGCGCCGAAATCTGATTTCGACAAGATTGACACCAACCATGACGGTTTCATCGACGAGCAAGAGGCCTACAACAACGTGAAGGCCAACTTCGAAGCCAATGGCAAGAAGATGCCCAAGGGCCTGTTCGAGCATCTGAAAGATCAAGACGGCGTCTGATTCGCTGAAAACAAAAAGCCGCGCTCTCCCTGAAGGAGGCGCGGCTTTTTTACGTCTGGTGCCAGGCCCTGACCGCCAGACAAAAAAAATCCCCGTATCTTTCGATACGAGGATTTTTAATATGGTCGGGGTAAGGGGATTCGAACTCCTGACATCCTGCTCCCAAAGCAGGCGCGCTACCGGACTGCGCTATACCCCGGTTTGAAATTGGCTCCGTGACCAGGACTCGAACCTGGGACCCAATGATTAACAGTCATTTGCTCTACCGACTGAGCTATCACGGAACTACATATTTCAATTTACAACGGTGAAACTTACAGCTCTTAGACTCCGTTCGCATCGCTGCGTTCGTGTGTCTGAGGCGCGCTATTCTACAACCTAGATCACCTCTGTCAACCCCCTAAATTGCTTTCAAGTTAATGATTTGCAACTTATTTCAGATTCCTGCTCAGTGAGCTGAAACCTTGTGGGTGACTGACTGCGGGGCGCACTTTACAAGCCTTTTCCTTTGAGTTCAACAGCCTGGCGAAAAAAAGGCCTCGCAATGCGAGGCCTTCCCTATTTCATTGACGCTGCGGCTCAGTTGAAAACGATTTCGTCGTTCACAACGGCACCGGTCGCCGTCGCGCCGGGCAGGAAATGCCCCGACAGGATCAACTGCGCCAGCGGGTTTTCGATCCAGCGCTGGATCGCCCGTTTCAAAGGACGAGCGCCATAGACCGGGTCGTAACCGACAGCAATCAACTTGTCCATCGCTTCCGGGCTCAGCTCCAGCTTAAGCTCACGCTCGGCCAGACGACTGCGCAGACGGCCCAACTGGATCTCGGTAATGCCCGCGATCTGATCCCGCGCCAGAGGCTCGAAGATCACCACTTCGTCGACCCGGTTGATGAACTCCGGCCGGAAGTGCGACGTCAGCGCATCCATTACAGCTGCACGCTGGGCTTCACGGTCACCGACCAGTTCCTGGATCTGCGACGAACCGAGGTTCGAGGTCATGACGATCACAGTGTTGCGGAAGTCCACCGTACGGCCGTGGCTGTCGGTCAGACGTCCGTCCTCAAGCACTTGCAGCAGAATGTTGAACACATCCGGATGCGCCTTCTCGACTTCGTCCAGCAGGATCACCGAGTAAGGCTTGCGCCGAACCGCCTCGGTCAGATAACCGCCCTCTTCGTAACCGACGTATCCCGGTGGCGCACCGATCAAGCGAGCCACGGAATGTTTCTCCATGAACTCGGACATGTCGATCCGCACCATCGCCTCTTCAGTATCAAAGAGGAATTCGGCCAGCGCCTTGCACAGCTCGGTTTTACCGACACCGGTAGGGCCGAGGAACATGAACGAGCCGCTTGGACGATTCGGGTCAGACAGCCCGGCGCGGGAACGCCGCACCGCGTTGGCCACCGCCACTACCGCTTCGTCCTGACCGATCACACGCTGGTGCAACAGGCTTTCCATCTTCATCAGCTTGTCGCGCTCGCCTTCGAGCATTTTCGACACCGGAATGCCCGTCCACTTCGACACAACTTCGGCGATCTCTTCTTCAGTCACCTTGCTGCGCAGCAACTGGTTTTCGCTCTTGCCGTGCTGGTCGACCATTTGCAGGCTGCGCTCCAGATCCGGGATCACCCCATACTGCAACTCGGCCATGCGGTTCAGATCACCTTTACGGCGTGCGGCTTCCAGTTCCTGACGGGACTGTTCGATCTTCTGCTGAATCTGCGCAGAACCCTGTACCTCGGCTTTTTCCGAGTTCCAGATTTCTTCCAGATCCGAGTACTCACGCTCAAGACGAACGATTTCTTCCTGGAGTTTTTCCAGACGCTTCATCGCCGCTTCATCGCTTTCTTTCTTCAGCGCCTGTGATTCGACCTTCAACTGAATCAGGCGACGCTCAAGACGATCAAGCACTTCCGGCTTGGAGTCGATCTCCATGCGGATACGGCTGGCAGCCTCGTCGATCAGGTCGATGGCTTTGTCTGGCAACTGCCGATCAGTGATGTAACGATGGCTGAGCTTGGCCGCCGCGATGATCGCGCCGTCAGTGATCGCAACCTTGTGGTGGACCTCGTAACGCTCCTTGAGGCCACGCAGGATCGCGATGGTGTCTTCTTCACTCGGCTCATCCACCAGCACTTTCTGGAAACGCCGCTCAAGTGCCGCGTCCTTCTCTATATATTGGCGGTACTCGTTGAGTGTGGTCGCGCCGACACAGTGCAACTCGCCACGCGCCAGCGCTGGCTTGAGCATATTGCCAGCATCCATCGAGCCTTCGCCCTTGCCCGCGCCGACCATCGTGTGCAGTTCGTCGATGAACAGAATGATCTGCCCTTCCTGCTTCGACAGCTCATTGAGCAGCGATTTCAGGCGTTCTTCGAACTCACCGCGGTACTTGGCACCCGCAATCAGCGCACCCATATCCAGCGACAGCAGACGCTTACCCTTGAGGCCGTCCGGCACTTCGCCGTTGATGATGCGCTGGGCCAGACCCTCGGCAATCGCGGTTTTACCCACGCCAGGCTCACCGATCAGCACCGGGTTGTTCTTGGTGCGGCGTTGCAGAACCTGAATGGTGCGACGAATTTCGTCGTCACGCCCAATCACCGGATCGAGCTTGCCGTCTTCGGCACGCTTGGTCAGGTCGACGGTGTACTTGTCCAACGCCTGACGCGACTCTTCGTGGTTGGCATCATTGACGGCGTCGCCACCGCGCAGGTTGTTGATCGCGTTTTCCAGGGCCTTTTTGCTCACGCCTTGGCCGAGCAGCAACTTGCCGAGCTTGCTGTTTTCGTCCATCGCGGCGAGCAGCACCAGTTCGCTGGAGATGAACTGGTCGCCCTTCTGCTGGGCCAGACGGTCAGCCTGATTGAGCAGGCGCGCCAGATCCTGCGACATGTTGACGTCGCCGGTGGGGTTCTGGATTTTCGGTAATTGATCGAGCTCTTTGGTCAGCTCTTTTCGCAAGCTGTTGACGTCAAAACCCACTTGCATCAGCAGGGGTTTGATCGAACCACCCTGCTGTTCAAGCATGGCCTGCATCAAGTGCGCCGGCTCGATGGCCGGATGATCGTGGCCGACAGCCAACGATTGGGCGTCGGATAATGCCAACTGTAATTTACTGGTTAAACGGTCTATACGCATGGGTCACCTTCCTTTTGAGCAGGCCGGACCTAAAACCATCCTGAATAAAGAAACCTGCCAGATACCACTGTAGATGCGGTCGATTCTGCGAGATTCAAGCGGCGGAGAGTTGATGCAGGTCAGGCAAGTCTAGCGGGTGAGCCAAACTAAAGAGGCGAACCGACCGGTGCGCGACGCACGGCGATAAGAAAAGAAGCGCGGATCGGTCACGGTGCAGAAGCCGCCGCCGTAAACCGCTGTGATACCGCGTTCTGCCAGACGCAGGCGCGCCAGCTTGTAGATGTCGGCCATGAACTTGCCGGGATTGTGGCTCGGGACAAAGGCAGTCGCCGCTTCGGGCAATTGATTGATGAAGACTTCCCGAACTTCCGGGCCGACTTCAAAGGCTTGTGGGCCGATGGCTGGGCCGAGCCAGACCAGAACCTCTTGCGCCGGGACATCGAGCGTATCGAGCGTGGCCTCGAGCACACCTGCCGCCAGACCGCGCCAACCGGCATGAGCCGCTGCAACGCGGGTACCGGCACGGTCGCAGAACAACGCCGGCAAGCAATCTGCCGTCATTGCAGCGCAGGCAATTCCAGGAGTGGCAGTCCAACTGGCGTCGGCAGTCGCAACAACGGCAGGATCCGCATGCGCCACGGCAATCCCGTGCACTTGCTGCAACCAGGCAGGCTTTATAGAGAAGTGTTCAGTCAGACGCCGACGATTCTCGGCGACAGCTTCCGGGCGGTCATCAACATGATCGCCCAGATTGAGGCTGTCGAACGGCGCCTCGCTGACACCACCCTCACGGGTGGTGACACAGGCCCTGACGCTGGCCGGCGCAGGCCAGTCCGGCGTCAGCCAGTTCATCCGATGAAGGCCTCGCGATCCTGCTTTAGCAGGGTCAGCAGCCAGACGAAGTCTTCCGGCAACGGAGATTCCCAGCTCATGCGCTCACCGCTCGTCGGATGATCCAACTCAAGGAAACGCGCATGCAGTGCCTGTCGCGGGAAGTTCTTGAGGGTTTCGACCATGTTCAGGTTCGCAGCAGGCGGAATGCGGAAACGACCGCCGTACGCAGGATCGCCGACCAACGGGAAGTTGATGTGCGCCATGTGAACACGGATCTGGTGGGTACGACCGGTTTCCAGTTTCACCCGTACATGGGTGTGGGAACGGAAACGCTCCAGCACGCGGTAGTGGCTGACGGCCGGTTTGCCGCCTTCCATCACTGCCATGCGCTGACGCTGCTGGCCGTGACGGCCGATCGGGGCGTTGATCTTGCCACCGGCGGTCACCACGCCAATCACGATGCACTCGTAGATCCGGCTCACGCTGCGACTCTGCAATTGAGTCACAAGCTTTGTCTGCGCCTGAATGGTCTTGGCTACCACCATCAAACCGGTGGTGTCCTTGTCCAGACGATGCACGATACCGGCGCGCGGAACATTGATAATGTCCGGCACGTGGTGCAGCAAGGCGTTGAGCAAGGTGCCATCGGCGTGACCGGCAGCCGGATGCACCACCAGGCCCGCAGGCTTGTTGATCACCAGGATGTCGTCATCTTCATAGACGATGTCGAGCTCGATGTCCTGGGCGATCCACTCGCCCTGGGCTTCCTGCTCGGCAGTCAGCTCAAGGATGGCACCGCCATGCACGATGTCGCGCGGGCGGATGACCGTCCCGTCCACAGTCAGGCGACCTTCTTTGATCCAGGCGGAAAGGCGCGAGCGTGAGTGCTCAGCGAAGAGTTGGGCGGCGACTTGATCGAGGCGTTGGCCGCCCAATTCGGACGGCACCTCTGCGCGAAGTTCAATTTTATCGGACATGCTCTGACTGGGCGTCGGCACAGCTTTTGGTTTCGGCTGCGCGCTTGTGGTTAAATACGGCGTCTTTTGCCCCGAGGCTTTTCAACGGGGCGCTCATCATAACAGGACGGCCCCGCCCAAGACAGCGGCCGTCATAGGGACGCAAGCCGCCATGCAAGTGAAACACCTGCTGCTGATCGCCATCCTCGCATTGACCGCTGCTTGCTCATCGAAGGAAGTCGTAGACGAAAACCTCAGCGAAGCCGAGCTGTATCAGCAGGCTCAGACTGACCTGGACAACAATAGCTACACCAGCGCCACAGCCAAGCTGAAGGCTCTGGAGTCGCGTTATCCGTTCGGTCGCTACGCCGATCAGGCACAGCTGGAGCTGATCTACGCCAACTATAAAAACGCCGAACCGGAAGCTGCAAAGTCCGCCGCCGAGCGTTTCATTCGTTTGCATCCGCAGCACCCGAACGTGGATTACGCGTATTACTTGAAAGGTCTGACTTCCTTCGACCAGGACGTCGGCCTGCTGGCGCGCTTCCTGCCGCTGGACATGACCAAGCGTGACCCGGGCGCTGCCCGCGACTCCTACAACGAGTTCGCCCAGCTGACCAGCCGCTATCCGAACAGCCGCTACGCGCCGGACGCCAAGCAGCGCATGATTTACCTGCGCAACCTGCTGGCGGCCTACGAAATCCACGTGGCCGACTATTACCTGACCCGTCAGGCGTACGTTGCCGCTGCCAACCGTGGTCGTTATGTCGTGGAAAACTTCCAGGAAACCCCATCGGTCGGTGACGGCCTGGCGGTGATGACCGAAGCCTATCAGCGTCTGCACCTGGACGAACTGGCGGCCAGCAGCCTGGAAACCCTGAAGCTCAACTACCCGAACCACCCTAGCCTGCAAGATGGCCAGTTCGTGCCAAGGGTTGCCGAAGCCGACAACCGTTCGTTCCTGAGCAAGGCAACTTTGGGTCTGATCGAATCGCGTCCACCGCTGCCGCCGGGCGAGACCCGCGCCAACCAGGACGTGCAGAAGCAGTTCCAGGACGCGAAAGACGCGATCCCGAACGAGCTGAAGCCTAAAGACGAGAACGGTGACGTGATCGAAGAGCCGGAGCCAGAGTCGAGCGACACCGACCGTTCCTGGTTCAGCTACATGACTTTCGGCGTGTTCGACTGATCACACCGGATGCACAGAAAAGGGAGATCTTCGGATCTCCCTTTTTCATGACCGCGCTTTAATAGGCTGTGCGCTTGTCATGTCCTTGGCTAAACTGCCGGATCATCAGTCGAAAAGCCGCTCATCATGCTTCGTTTATTGTTCTGGATTGCCCTGATTTTCGCTGCGATATGGTTGTGGCGTAAATTCAAGGCCCCCGCCTCATCCGCACAATCTCCCCGCGAGCAAGACGCCGCGCCGATGGTGCGCTGTGCCCATTGCGGCGTGCACCTGCCCCGCGACCGTGCGCTGAACCTTCAACAACAGTGGTACTGCAGCCAGGCTCATCTTGAGCAAGGCCCTGGTTCCAGTGATCGCTGAGGCCGCCAACGCCGACAGCAAACAGGCTCAGCGTCTGCTGCGCCTTTATCATCTCTACCGTTTAAGTGTCGGCATCACCCTGGTGCTGCTGATCTCCAGCAACATGGACAACCGCCTGCTGACGTCGGCCAACGACGATCTGCTGCGCGGCGGTAGCTGGCTGTATCTGGTGCTGAACATTCTTCTGGTAGTGTTTCTTGAAAACACCCGGCGGCCCGCGCAACTGTTCAGCCTGGCCCTTGTCGATGTGCTGCTGCTGTGCGGTTTGTTCTTCGCGGCGGGCGGTGTCGCCAGTGCCCTTGGCAATTTGCTGGTGGTCTCGGTGGCGATCAGCAACACCCTGCTGCGCCGACGCATCGGCCTGCTGATTGCCGCTATCGCTGCGCTCGGTATTGTCGGTTTTAGTTTTCTGCTCAACTTCAGCCATCCGCTGAGCGCCAATGAATACCTGCAAGCGGGCACCCTCGGTGCTTTGTGTTTTGCTGCCTCGTTGCTGGTCCAGGGTCTGATCCGGCGCCTTGAAGTCAGTGAAACTCTGGCTGAGCGACGGGCCAGCGAGGTGGTCGGCCTTGAAGCCCTTAACGCGCTGATTCTGCAACGCATGCGCACCGGGATCCTGGTGCTCGACGAACAGCGCCGCGTCCAACTGGCCAATCAGAGCGCCCAGACCTTGCTCGCGCAATCGTACCTTCAAGGCCATTTGATCGACGATTATTCGCCCGCGCTAGTCGATCGCCTGCGTCTGTGGATGAACAACCCGACCCTGCGCCCGCAAAGCCTGAAAATCCCCGGCAACGGCCTGGAACTGCAGCCAAGCTTCATCGCCCTCGAACAGAGCCCCAATCAACAGACACTGGTGTTTCTCGAAGACCTCGCACAAATCGCCCAACAGGCCCAACAACTGAAACTCGCCGCGCTCGGGCGCCTGACCGCCGGTATCTCCCACGAAATTCGCAATCCACTGGGGGCCATCAGTCACGCCGCACAGCTATTGGGGGAATCCGAGGAACTCGATGGCGCGGATCGGCGTCTGACGCAGATCATTCAAGATCACTCCCAACGCATGAACCGAGTCATCGAAAACGTCCTGCAACTGTCCCGCCGCCAACAGAGCGCCCCGCAACGGCTGGATCTAAAGCCGTGGCTGGAAAACTTTGTCGCCGAAAGCCGCGAACAGGCCACCGAGCGCCAGCAGATCCATCTGCGGATCAACTCGGGCGACTTCACCACCCTGATGGACCCCAACCAGCTCACGCAAATTCTCGACAATCTGCTACGCAACGGCTGGCGCCACAGCGCCCTGCTGCATGAGCATGCTGAAGTATGGCTGTATCTGTTCATGGATCTCGACAGCCAGCTGGCAGTGCTCGAAGTGCAGGACAACGGCCCCGGCGTGGCGCTCGATGAACAGGCTCATCTGTTCGAACCGTTCTTCACTACCAGCAGCCAGGGCACCGGCCTTGGGCTTTATCTGTCCCGTGAGCTGTGCGAAAGCAACCAGGCGCGCCTAGACTTCAAATCACGCCAAGGCGGCGGCTGCTTTCGCATCACCTTTGCTCACGGACGGAAACAAAGTTGAACACGAGCCCACGGCAAAAAGTCCTCATCGTCGACGACGAACCGGATATCCGCGAACTCCTGGAAATCACCCTGGGACGGATGAAACTCGACACCTTCAGCGCACGCAATCTTGGCGAAGCCCAAGCGTTGCTGCAGCGCGAGGCCTTTGACCTGTGCCTGACCGACATGCGCCTGCCCGACGGCACGGGGCTGGAACTGGTGCAGCACATCCAGCATCGTTATCCCCAGTTGCCGGTGGCGATGATTACCGCGTATGGCAGCCTCGAAACAGCGATCAACGCGCTGAAGGCCGGCGCTTTCGACTTTCTCACCAAACCGGTGGATCTCACACGATTGCGCGAACTGGTCGCAACAGCGCTGCGCATGCCGGCGGTGGGCGGCGTTTCTGTCTCGATTGATCGACGATTGCTTGGCGATTCATTACCGATGCGCACGCTGCGCAAGCAAATCGATAAACTGGCTCGCAGTCAGGCGCCGGTGTACATCAGCGGCGAATCCGGAAGCGGCAAAGAATTGGTTGCGCGATTAATTCACGAACAAGGCCCGCGTGCCGGCCAACCGTTTGTGCCGGTCAATTGCGGGGCGATTCCTTCGGAGCTGATGGAAAGCGAGTTTTTCGGCCATCGCAAAGGCAGTTTCACTGGCGCGGTCGAGGACAAGCCGGGACTGTTTCAGGCTGCACATGGCGGCACGCTGTTTCTTGATGAGGTGGCGGACCTGCCGCTGTCGATGCAGGTCAAGTTGCTGCGGGCGATTCAGGAAAAAGCCGTGCGCAGCGTTGGCGGCCAGCAGGAAACCGTGGTTGATGTACGAATACTCTGTGCCACGCACAAGGATCTCGATGCAGAAGTTGCCGCCGAGCGTTTTCGCCAGGATCTGTATTACCGGCTCAACGTGATTGAACTGCGCGTGCCGTCCCTGCGCGAGCGCCGCGATGACATTGAAGTGCTGGCGGCTCACATGCTCCAGCGCTTGGCCAAAGACACCGGGCAACCAGCTACGCGCCTGCATCCGCAGGCGTTGGAAGCGCTGAAAAATTATCGCTTTCCGGGCAATGTGCGGGAATTGGAGAACGTTCTCGAACGCGCGCACACCTTGTGTGAGAACCGCGTGATCGAGGCTGAAGACCTGCGCTTGAGCGAAGGCAACTGCGCGGCGGATGGCGGCATTGCGGATTTGACGCAGATCGACAATCTGGAGGATTACCTGGAGAGCGTCGAGCGCAAACTGATCCTGCAGGCGCTGGAGGAGACCCGCTGGAACCGCACGGCGGCGGCGCAACGGTTAAGTCTTTCGTTCAGGTCGATGCGCTACAGGCTGAAAAAACTCGGTCTGGATTGAGGGCCTCATCGCGGGCTTGCCCGCGATGGCGGCCTAACAGACACCAGAAGGTATCTGACTAGATGCGGCCTTCTGGCGCATACGGCGCCGGATCAATAATCGGCGTGCGCCCCAGCATCACATCGGCAAACAACTGACATGACGCCGGCGCCAGCACCAACCCATTTCGGTAATGCCCACAGTTGAGCCACAAGCCATCAAACCCCGGCACTCGGCCAATATAAGGAACCCCCTCAGGCGAACCCGGACGTAACCCGGCCCAATGCCCGACCACTTCGGCCTCCGCCAGCGCTGGCAACAACTCCACCGCCGAGGCTTTCAGGCTTTCCAGCGCAACATCGGTCGGCGTCTTGTCGTAGCCCTCATGTTCCAGCGTGCTGCCGATCAGGATATGCCCGTCGCGACGCGGAATCGCATAACGGCCCTTGGCCAACACCATGCTCGGCAAGAAGTCAGCCGCGCATTTGTAGAGGATCATCTGGCCTTTGACTGGCTCCACCGGCAGCGTCAGGTTAAGCGTCTTGAGCAAATCACCGCTCCATGCACCTGCCGTCAGCACCACCTGATCGCCCTTGATCACGCCAGTGGCGGTTTGCACACCAACAACCCGCTCACCCTCACGAACAAACCCGCTGACCTCGCACTGCTCGTGAATGATCACGTTCGGCAGCGCCTGCAATGCCGCTTTCAGCGACTTCACCAGACGCGGGTTTCTTACGTTGGCCACATCAGCCATGTAGATAGCCCGCGAGAAGCCACCGCCAAGTACCGGCACCGCGTCATGGGCCGCCGAGATATCCACTGCCCGCAGGGGCCGGTTCTCCCGCTCAGCCCAGGCCAGCGCTTCGGCTTCGTCGTCCAGATCCAACCAGTACAGGCCTGTGGTGTGAACCTCGGGATCTACACCGGTATCAGCAAACAATCGCTCGCCGAGCTGTGGATAAAAATCCTGTGACCAATGCGCCAGCGCTGTGACCGCCGGGCTGTAGCGCCACGGATACAGCGGAGAAACGATGCCGCCGCCCGCCCAGGACGATTCCTGGCCGACGTTCGAGCGATCCAGCAGCACTACGCTGCCCACTTCGGAGGCGAGATTGTAGGCGGTCAGCAGGCCAATCACCCCGCCACCGACAATCACCACTTGCTGTTGCATGGTCATGTTTGATCCAACCGTAAAAAAGACAGTGGGCGCAAAATGGCGCCCGAAAGAAGCGCCTCAGCGGCCCCAGCAATCCTTGGTGGTCAGCCCGGTAGTCGCATTGCTCATGCTTCTGACGCCGGTATTGGTCAAGGTGAAATCCCCGCACTTGTCGGTGGCCATGGCCGTGCCCGACTTGCGTGTGGCAGTCAGCAGGAAGGTTTGGTCAGTGATCGTCGGCGTGATGGTGTAGAAATCGTTGCCCGCACTCAGACCAGTGATGCCGGTGTAGAGATTGTTTCTGGTGTAGAAACGTTCGAGGCTCTGCGCCTGCTCCGACAGTAGCGATACAACTTCGGCGCGCCGACCCTTCTTCACGTATTCGGTATAGCTTGGAATGCCAATGGTGAGCATGATCCCGATGATCGCAATCACGATCATGATTTCGATCAGGGTGAAGCCTCGGTTGGATCTGCGCATGCCTCAAACTCTCACTTACTGTATTTGTCGCCACATGATACGACGGCTGCCGCCGCCGCCCTTTTCTACAACGATCGTGATGTTGCCACTGGAGTCGGTCACTCCCTTGCGCTTCCCGTCACTGGAGATGAAGTTCACCGTCGGATTGCCGCCAGTGAATATCACACCGCTGGAGATCGTGTCATTGCTGTCAACCAGGCCGTCGGAATTGGTGTCGATCACGGCGTAGTTGAGCATCTTACCGCTGAACGCATCGAGTTCGACCAGTTTGCCCGTACCGAGACTCGCACAGGGGTCTGTGGTGTCGACACTCGCGGTGGTGAAGACGATACGGCCAAGCACGATATTCGCTTGATTGATGACTCGCTCGCCGGTCAGCACGTTGTTATACACAAGCGGCAGGTACCAGCCCTTCTCCCCCGGATAGGTCGTGTCATTCTGCGTTGTGGTCAGGAATTGCCCGGAGCTGCCGGAGAATGAACCGGTTATCGCCTGTGGCTGCAAACTGCTGACGGTGAGCTGTCCCGAGCCGCCATCGGCATCCCACACCGAATAGAACGCCTGCAAATCCTTGTTGGTCTTGTCGGCTGTTTCGTTGAATTTACCGGTGCCGACGAAGATCTGTTTGCCGCCCAGCGAATTGTCCGCCAGCAGTGGCTGCGCGGTGATCGGCTGAGTCGCGCCGCCCGCCGTGGTGAACAGCGGTTTGCCGGAAAACGCCACGCCCCAGCTGTCCGTCGACGTGGCACTCAGATCAAACTTCCACAACCGCCCTTTCAAGTCACCGCCGTAAGCAGCCTGCACCACATTTTGCGAATTGACCTTGAGCTTCACCGACGACAGACCGTTGGTGGTTTCCGAACTGTCGATCACGATTTTCTTGATCAGCGAGCCATCGCGCACATCCAGCACGTACAACGCTGCCACGCCGGAGTTGCTGCCGTAGCCGTTGGAAATGAACGCCGCCCATCGACCATCGGCCAAGCGTGCCACTTCCGGCCGCGCGTAGGCATAACCCAGATCATTAAAAACGTTGGCGGTGTTCGCGGTCATTGGCGCACTGACTTCCCAAAGTGCGCGTAAAACATTACCGGCCGACGCGTCGAACAGTTGCAGCGCGTAGAACGTCTTGCCACCGGCACCGGTGCCACCGATGGCAAGAGTCTTCCAGGCGCTGTTGAGTTGGGCGTCAAACACCCCGACCTGGCCGTCGACCAGAAACTTGTGACTGACGCCGTTGATGTAAGTCGGGTCGGCAATCAGGCGAAGCGAGGGCAAGACGCTGGACGGCATATAGGCGTAACGCCGAGTGCCGTTGGCCGAATTGATGACATTGACGAAACCGTCGTTGGCATTCACCACCAGGCTGGTGTTCATATTCGACGCTTTGGTGTTCAAGTAGGAGGTATAGGTGGTGTCGCCAGACAGATCGGAGGCGGTTTTATCCGTAGGTGACGCGAGTACCAGCGGCGAGTTGATGATGTCGCCCAACAACACGTTGCGCACCTTGAGTCCGGCCTTGTTGGTGCCTTTGCTCCACTCGACCAGATCGATACCCGTGATACCGGTGGGCAACCCCTGACTGAGCGTCGTCTGCTGCGTGGCGGAAAAATTACCATAAGCAAGCGTCACGGCAGCGTTGCTGGCGGTGTTCCACGATTGATAAGTCGGCACAGTTGCGCCCGGCACAATAGTCGTGTCCGTGGTCCACTGTGCCGTCGACGTATTCACCGCTCCAGCCGATGTAAAGCCAAAAGACTTGATGGTGCCGCGCCAATCCTTGGGGTCGTAAGTGGTCTGGTAAAAACTGCTGCTACTGGTCAGCGTGGTTCCGCTGGTGACGCCGGCGCCACCTGAGCCCGACTTGGAAGTGATGTCACTCAGTGCCGACGACAATGCCGCGTTCAGGCCGGTGCTGTCGGTTGCCTGATAGTACTTGCCCTGCCCGTAACTCGCCGCGTCCGAGAGCATGTCGTTGTCAGCAGCGAAACCCACGGTGTAGGTGTTCATGTTCTGTTTGGGGAAATCCACCGCGTTCCAGCTCTTGCCCGCCGCATCATTGCCGGTCGAACGCATGTCGATATCGAAAGCGAACTTGGCGATATCGTCCAGATACAGCGTGTTGCCCTCGCTGTCGCCATTGAGGTTATTGCCGTCATTGTTGACCCCGTCCCAGTTCGGCAAGCGGCTGCCGCCCAGCGGGTCGTTGCTCGGGAAGGTACGGTCAAAGGTGGGCAAACCGTCGGTAATCACCACGCCATAATTCTTCTGACAACGGTATTGGATCGGGCTGGTGTAAGTATTCGGCGTGTTGTTGTAATACGGCGCCATGCCGCGCATGTAGCGGGTGATTTCGTAATAGGTTTCCGCCAATGGCGTGTTGGCCACGGCACTCAGATTGTTAATGGCTGAAATAAGCGCGTTGTAGTTGGTATCAGCCTGGCCCTGGGTCACGCTGCCGGAAACCGGTGACATGTCGGTGATGGTGCGGGCGATGTAACCGCCATTGCCCGAGTTGTTGTTGGTGGCCGGGTTGAATGTCGACAGACCGATGCGCAACGTCCTGTTGCTTGTGACCAGTGCCGTGGAGACGTTGCGCGCAACGTTGATGCGGTAATCGTTGGGAATCGCCCCATTGGTGAAGTCGCGGGTGCCGTTGTTGATCGCAAGACTGACCACGTAGGCAATGTAATCCCCTGAATAACGCGTGTTGCCGTTGCCCACCGGGTCCGGCAGTTTCAGACACAGCGGCGCCAGGCTGTTGTTGTAGAACGCATACGCCCCACCGGAGCATCCGGAGGTTGGAAGGCTCGATAAAAACACGGTATCGCCGGTAATCGCTGGCGCATTCAGGGCCGAGCACAACCCGAGGAATGCATTGCACTCCCGGGCCGGCGTTCGGTCTTCGGTGGGATCGAATCCCGCTGCATAAATGATGCTGTTCATACTCCCCGAGTCATCGATCAGCAGCATGACGTTCGGCGCCACTGCCGCAGCGCTCAGCAGCGGCGAATCGGACGGCGTAAATGCATAGGCAGGCGCCGTCAGATAGAAACTCAGCAACATACCGATCAGCAGCGATTTGTAGCGTTCAATACTTCGCATAGACACTCTCCACCACGCTACGCGAAGTGCCGACGATCCCGACAGCGGTCACTCGATACAGCGTCGCCGAGGTGTTGCTCGGCACATTCACGGCGGTCAGCGTTGTGCCGATGTTCTGCACGCCATAGAACCCGCTCCCGGCGGCGATCCAGGTTACACCGGACGTCGAATTGAGCCCTGCCGCACTGACCACCGATGACTCCGCAGGCGGCGCACATTGCGTCGTGCCGCTGCATACGGCCAACGAGTAGCTGTCCAGTTGCACCGCGCTCTCGCCCACACGCAACGCCGCTTCGGCGGTCTGGAACGACTGGTTGCGCAGGCTCACACTGCCGGCCATTTTCTCCTGCAGGTTGGCACTCTGCATCGACGACAGGCCAATCACTGTGAGCAACAACAGAAACACCAGACTGACCAGCAACACCATGCCGCGCTGGGTCTGACGTTGATGGAGAGAAATCCTCATCACCCAGGCCCTCACTGCAAGCGGTTGCGCAAAGCGGCAACCACGTTGAAGGTTTGATTGGCGACCCGACTGTTCGGATCGTTGAGAGTCAGGCTAAGGCGCACACTGCGAATACGCGCCGGATCGCTGGGGTTGGTGCTGTAAGTCGAGGCGGCTACATCAGTCGCGGAACTGGCCAGACCGAACGTCACGTTGAAGGCACTGACGTTGTTAACCAGCACCTGCTGGGTCGGTGTGCCGCTGCCGGTGCCCATCAGGATCTGGTTGTTGCTGAAGCTGTAGACAAGACGCCGGATCGGGAAGGCGATTTGTCCGCTCGCCGCGCTGCGTAACCCGGTATAGGCCGTCGCGCTGTTGCGACAATCGGAGACCACAGTCCAGGTGGGAGTGCCACCAGCGCTGCCGACGTCAGCGGTCACCAGCGTCAACTTGAGATTGGCGTTGTCCCAACTGATCGGCGTGATCTGCGCGGCGCTGAAGTCACCGGCGGAGCTTGAATCCGTGATCGTGCCCAGACAACCGAACATTCCGACCATGCGCAGTTCCTGAATCATTTTGCTCAGCACAAAGCGTGCGTCTTCCTGCATGGCGGCAGCACTGTTCTGGCTGACGTAGGTATTCTTCGCAGCGAGGAAAGTTTGCACCACTCCCAGCACCACGATCAGCCCGAGCGCCAGGGCGATGAGCATTTCGATAAGGCCGAAACCGCGGTTATGGCGCTTCATGGCGTGGCCACCGGATCTACCGTGGCGCGACTGGTCAGGACAAAGCTGCGCGCAGTGCCGGCGGCATTCGCTGCACGTGAGTCATTCCAGTTGATTGTGATCGTGTACACCCGCTGATTGCGGGCGATCGTGCCGGTGGCGGTCGGCCCGCCGAAGTTGACGATGTTGGTAGTGAAGTCGTAGAGGTCCTGATCCCGGGCAACACTGAGGTTTCCTGACGTCGGTGGCGTGACGGTGTAGTCGGCGCCGGAGTTGGCGCGGATGCGGTCCATCATGTCGTAGGCGATGAAACTGGCCTGACTGGTCATGCGTGAACTGTCGGTGTACTTCAGTGCATTCATTTGCACCGCCGCCGCACCCAACAGCCCGACCGTCAGAATCAGCAACGCGACCAACACTTCGATCAGCGTCATGCCCTGCTGAACGCCCTTGCTCCCTGGCCTCATCCGCAACTTCCACCCAATTGAATTCGTCCGTTCAAACACACGTTAAGCGTCCTGCTTTGCGTTCCCAGCGTGTAGCTGATGACCACCGCCGTCGAGGGTGCGGCCAGACCGCCAAGGTTGTTGAAATCCAGCGCGGTCACTCCAGAGGTTAGCGTCAGAGTTGCGCCGCTGCTCATCGCCGGAACAACCCGCAACACATTGGCCGGATTGCCAGTACTGTCGTAGACCGACAGTTCGCCGGTCCAGACGCTGCCGCCAGCCGTCGGTCGCAGCCGCGTTGTCACGCCTCGATCAATCGCTTCAAGACGGGCGAAATTGATGGCCCGTTGCAGGTCGCCCATTTCGGTATCGGCCTTGCTGCCTTGTATCGAACGGGTGAACGCAGGCACCGCCAGGGTGATCAGGATCACGAATATCGCGACCGCGACCAGCAACTCGATCAGCGTGAAACCTTTTGTACGATGATCCATCGATGCCCTCCGTTGCCGTCGGCTATACCTGCTTGTACACGCTAGAACATTCAACCGGACTCTGTCGGTTGATTTGCCCTGCCCGGCGCAGGAGCGCGCCGCTCATCACACTCCATGGAGGGAGTTTTCATGTCGCAACAGGGTTTCAGCCTGATAGAACTGCTTATGGGACTGGCGATTGGCGCAATTGTTCTGCTGCTGGTCAGCCCGGCGTTTGCCACTATCACGGAATCGAATCATCGCGATCAGGCCGCGCAGGCTTTGCTCGACGGCATTCGCAACGCCCGCACAATGGCGATCACGCGCAATCAGAGCGTGGTGATTCACGGCATCAACGGTGACTGGAGTCAGGGCTGGCGGATCATTCTGGATATCAGCGGCAAGGGGCCGGAAGACAGCAGCAATCCACTTATGATGGAAAATGCGCGTGACGCGAGGGTGCCGATTGTCGGCAATTGGTTGGTCAGTCGTTACGTGCGGTTCAGCAGTCTTGGACAACCACTGATGCCCGGGCGGGCGTTTCAGGCAGGAACATTACATATTTGCTCGACTCGCGAGCCGGTCAGCCAGCGTCAAGTGGTGCTGGCGGCGACCGGTCGAGTGCGCCTGGGCAGTGAGAAGACTGAACAGGCGCTGTGTCAAAAAGTCAAAAGCGTCAGATCGAACGCACGCGCAACTCTTTAGGCATCGAGAACGTGATGTTCTCTTCGCGGCCGGCGAGTTCATCGGCACCGGTAGCGCCCCAGGCCTGCAATTGCTGAATCACGCCACGCACCAGCACTTCCGGCGCGGAAGCCCCGGCGGTGATGCCAATACGCTCGACGCCATCGAACCAGCTCTTTTGCATGTCTTCGGCGCCGTCGATCAGGTAGGCCGGCGTGGCCATGCGTTCAGCCAGCTCACGCAAGCGGTTGGAGTTGGAGCTGTTCGGGCTGCCGACCACCAGCACCACGTCGCATTCGTCGGCCAGTTGCTTGACCGCATCCTGACGGTTTTGCGTGGCGTAGCAGATGTCGTCCTTGCGCGGGCCGCCGATGGCCGGAAAACGTGTGCGCAGGGCGTCGATAACACGACTGGTGTCGTCCATCGACAGGGTGGTCTGGGTGACGAACGCCAATCTTTCTGGATCGTTCACCTGCAATTCGGCCACATCTTTCTCGTCCTCGACGAGGTAGATGGCGCCGCCATTGCTGGCGTCGTACTGCCCCATGGTGCCTTCGACTTCCGGGTGACCGGCATGGCCAATGAGGATGCATTCACGACCGTCGCGGCTGTATTTCGCGACTTCGATATGCACTTTGGTCACCAGCGGGCAGGTGGCGTCAAAGACTTTCAGGCCACGGCCAGCGGCTTCGGTACGCACAGCCTGGGATACGCCGTGGGCACTGAAGATCACGATGACGTCGTCCGGCACCTGATCCAGTTCTTCGACGAAGATTGCGCCACGGCTGCGCAGGTCTTCGACCACGAACTTGTTGTGCACCACTTCATGGCGCACGTAGATCGGCGGCCCGAAGACTTCAAGGGCGCGGTTGACGATTTCGATCGCCCGGTCCACACCGGCACAGAAGCCACGGGGGTTGGCGAGTTTGATTTGCATGCTGTGCCTCGTGTCTTGCGCGCGAAAAAACAAAGAATTTCAAAACTGTAGGAGCGAGCCTGCTCGCGATGGCGCAGTGTCAATCAACATCAACCTTGAATGTCAGGCACTCATCGCGAGCAGGCTCACTCCTACATTTTTTACAGCGCTTTGACGTTGATGATCTCGACGTCAAAGGTCAGCGTCTTGCCAGACAGCGGGTGGTTGAAGTCGATGGTCACTTGCGCGTCGTCGAATTCTTTCACCACACCCGGCAGCTCAGTATTGGCTGCATCGTTGAAGATCACCAGCAAACCCGGCGACAGTTCCATGTCTGCAAACTGTGAATGCGGGATAACCTGCACGTTCTGCGGGTTCGGCTGGCCGAAAGCGTTTTCCGGCTCAACCGTCAGCGTGCGCTTGTCGCCGGCCTTGAAGCCGAACAGCGCGGCTTCGAAACCCGGCAGCAGGTTGCCGTCGCCGACCTTGAACGTCGCTGGGGCCTTGTCGAAGGTGCTGTCGACCGTGTCGCCGTTCTCCAGGCGCAATGCAAAGTGCAAGGTGACTTCCGTGTTCTGGCCGATGCGTTGCTCAGCCAATACCTGTTCAGTCATGAACGGTTTCTCCGGTTTTCTTACTTTTGAACATATCCAGTGCGAGCATCACCGCACCAACGGTGATGGCGCTGTCGGCGAAGTTGAACGCCGGGAAGTACCAGCGGTTTTGCCAGTGCACCAGAATGAAGTCGATCACATGGCCCAGGGCAATGCGGTCATACAAATTGCCCAGCGCACCGCCCAGCACCAGCGCCAGAGCGACGGCCAGCCAGGTTTCGTTGCGGCCCAGACGCTTGAGCCAGACCACCAGCACCGCACTGACAACAATGGCGATCAAAGCGAACAGCCAGCGCTGCCAGCCAGAGCTGTCAGCCAGGAAGCTGAACGCAGCGCCGGTGTTGTAAGCCAGGGTCCAGCTGAAGTAATCGGGAATGATCACGATCTGCTGGAACATTTCGAGCTTGTCTTCGAAGTAGAACTTGCTGGCCTGGTCGATGACCAGAACCAGCAAACTCAACCAGAGCCAGCTCAACCGTCCGAAACGGCCAACGGCATTAGGCATAGTCACGAACCTCGCCAGCGCCGCTGATGTTGTCGACGCAACGACCGCAGATTTCCGGATGCTCCGGGTTCACGCCGACGTCTTCGCGGCAGTGCCAGCAACGGGCGCATTTCGCGAAGGCAGACTTGACGATCTTCAGCTTCAGGCCGCTGACTTCGGTAGCTACGGCATCGGCCGGAGCCTGCACGAAAGGCGCAACGCTTGCGGTCGAAGTGATCAGGACAAAGCGCAGTTCGTTGCTCAATTTAGCCAGATCGGCGCTCAGCGCCTCTTCGGCGAACAGCGTCACTTCGGCTTGCAGGTTGCCACCGACGGCTTTGGCCGCGCGCTGGATTTCCATTTCTTTGTTGACCGCAACCTTCACTTCCATGATGCGATCCCAGTACTCACGACCCAGCTCGAAGCCTTCTGGCAGCTCGGTCAGACCTTCGTACCAAGTGTTGAGCATCACCGATTCGTTGCGCTCGCCGGGCAGGTATTGCCACAACTCGTCGGCGGTGAACGCCAGGATCGGCGCGATCCAGCGCACCAGCGCTTCGGAGATGTGGAACAGTGCAGTTTGCGCCGAGCGGCGCGCCTTGCTGTCGGCGCCGGTGGTGTACTGGCGATCCTTGATGATGTCGAGGTAGAAACCACCCAGCTCCTGCACGCAGAAGTTGTGGATCTTCGAGTAGACGTTCCAGAAACGGTATTCGCCGTAGTGCTCTTGCAGCTCGCGTTGCAGCAGCAGGGTGCGATCCACCGCCCAGCGATCCAGCGCCAGCATTTCTTCAGCCGGCAGCAGGTCGGTGGCCGGATTGAAACCGGTCAGGTTGGAAAGCAGGAAGCGCGCGGTGTTACGGATACGACGATAGGCGTCCGCACTGCGTTGCAGGATCTGCTCGGACACGGCCATCTCGCCGGAGTAGTCCGTCGAAGCGACCCACAGACGCATGATATCGGCGCCCAGGGTGTCGTTGACTTTCTGCGGTGCGATCACGTTGCCCAGCGATTTGGACATCTTGCGGCCGGACTCATCGACGGTGAAGCCGTGAGTCAGCAGTTCGCGGTACGGCGCGTGGTTGTCGATGGCGCAACCAGTCAGCAAGGACGAATGGAACCATCCACGGTGTTGGTCGGAACCTTCCAGGTACAAGTCGGCGCGCGGGCCGGTCTCGTGGCCCATCGGGTGCGAACCGCGCAGGACGTGCCAGTGCGTGGTACCCGAGTCGAACCAGACGTCGAGGGTGTCGCTGATCTTGTCGTATTGCGGCGCTTCATCGCCCAGCAATTCGGCGGCGTCGAGCTTGAACCAGGCTTCGATGCCTTCGACTTCAACGCGCTTGGAGACTTCTTCCATCAGTTCGACGGTGCGTGGGTGCAGCTCGCCGCTTTCCTTGTTCAGGAAGAACGGGATCGGCACGCCCCAGTTGCGCTGACGGGAGATGCACCAGTCCGGACGATTGGCGATCATCGAGTGCAGGCGCGCCTGGCCCCAGGCCGGGACGAACTTGGTGTCTTCAATGGCTTTGAGCGAGCGCACACGCAGGGTGTCGCCGCTGGTTGGCTCTTTATCCATGCCGATGAACCACTGCGCGGTGGCACGGTAGATCAGCGGAGTTTTGTGACGCCAGCAGTGCATGTAGCTGTGTTCGATGACGGTGGTGTGCAGCAGCGCACCGACTTCGGTCAGTTTGTCGACGATGGCCGGGTTGGCCTTCCAGATGAACTGACCGCCGAAGAATTCCAGCGACGGCACATAAACGCCGTTGCTCTGCACCGGATTCAGGATGTCGTCGTTGACCATGCCGTACTTCTTGCAGGTCACGAAGTCGTCCACGCCGTAGGCCGGAGCGGAGTGAACCACACCGGTGCCAGCGCCCAGCTCGACGTAGTCGGCCAGATATACCGGCGACAGACGGTCGTAGAACGGGTGACGGAAGTTGATCAGTTCCAGCTCTTTACCGGTAGTGGTCGCAATGACCGAGCCTTCCAGGCTGTAACGCGCGAGGCAGGCTTCGACCAGCTCTTCAGCCAGCACCAGCAGCTTGTCGCCGACGTCGACCAGGGCGTAGTTGAATTCCGGATGAACGTTCAGCGCCTGGTTGGCCGGGATAGTCCACGGGGTGGTGGTCCAGATCACGATCGAGGCAGGCTTGCTCAGGGACGGCAGACCGAACGCGGCAGCCAGTTTGGCTTCGTCAGCGATCGGGAACGCTACGTCGATGGTCGAGGACTTCTTGTTCTCGTACTCGACTTCCGCTTCAGCCAGAGCCGAACCGCAGTCGAAGCACCAGTTCACAGGCTTCAAGCCCTTGAACACGAAACCGCCCTTGACGATTTCGGCGAGGGCGCGGATTTCACCGGCCTCGTTCTTGAAGTCCATGGTTTTGTAAGGGTTGGCGAAGTCGCCCAGCACGCCGAGGCGGATGAACTCGGTCTTCTGCCCTTCGATCTGCTCGGTAGCGTAGGCACGGCACAGTTCGCGGGTCTTGTCTGCGCCCAGGTTCTTGCCGTGGGTCACTTCAACCTTGTGCTCGATCGGCAGGCCATGGCAGTCCCAACCCGGAATGTACGGCGCATCGAAACCCGAAAGGGTTTTCGAGCGGATGATCATGTCCTTGAGAATCTTGTTCAGTGCGTGACCGATGTGGATCGTGCCGTTGGCATACGGAGGGCCGTCGTGCAGAACGAACTTCGGACGATCCTTGCCAATCTCGCGCAACTTTCCGTACAGGCCAATACTGTCCCCGCGCTGCCGGATCTGCGGTGCGCGCGGTGGCGGGCCGGCCTGCCGTGGGCAGGCGGTGTC
>NZ_JBIUWI010000027.1:67353-70231 GCF_044743385.1 Pseudomonas sp. NPDC087639
CGTGGCTTTATAGTCGGTCATTTAAGGCTCTTCATTAGCGATGGGCGCTAGGTGCGGCTAGTGCACGGGCGGTGGCGACATCCGCATTGATCGCCGTTTTCAGCGCCTCCAGGGAGGCGAAACGCTGCTCTTCACGCAGCTTTTGGTGGAAAACCACCGTCAAACGCCGGTCATACAGATCGCCGGCAAAATCTAAAAGATGGACTTCAAGGTGGGCCTTGCCATCACCCTGCACCGTGGGCCGCACGCCAATATTGGCGACGCCGGGCCAGGTCTTGCCGTCGATATCGACATCCACCAGATACACCCCGGTAAACGGCACGCGACGACGCTTGAGTTGAATATTGGCAGTGGGCGTCCCCAGTTGCCGGGCCAGTTTCTGGCCATGCAGCACGCGACCGGCGATGCGGTACGGGCGGCCGAGCAACCGTTCGGCCAAGGCAAAATCGGCGGCGGCCAACGCGTTGCGCACCTGGGTGCTGCTGACGCGAATGCCGTCCAGCTCGACGGTTTGCGCAGCTTCCACGCTAAACCCGTGAACCTGCCCGGCCTGCAGCAGGAAATCGAAATCACCGAGGCGGTCGCAGCCGAAGCGGAAGTCGTCACCGACCTCCAGATGCTGCACGCCGAGGCCGTCTACCAGAATGGTGTCGACGAACTCACTGGCGCTGAGCTTGCTCAGACGCTGGTTGAAGGCCAGGCACAAGACCCGGTCAACACCTTCGGCCGCCAGCAGTTGCAGTTTGTCGCGCAACCGGGCCAGACGTGCCGGCGCGGTCTCGGGTGCAAAGAACTCCCGTGGCTGCGGCTCGAAAATCACCACGCAGCTGGGTACGCCCAACTCAAGCGCACGCTCACGCAGCCGGGCCAGGATAGCCTGGTGACCACGGTGAACACCGTCAAAGTTGCCAATAGTGGCGACGCAGCCCCGATGCTGGGGGCGCAAGTTGTGGAGGCCTCGAACCAGCTGCATAACGCGCTTCTTGCTCATAAAGTGGCCGATTATAACCACACCCGGCGGCAGACGACAGGCAACACCGTAACGCAAAGTGATCGAGCCGACAAAACTGCCGGCCCGTGCCCGTTTATAAGGGGTAAAACCTCAGCTCAAGGCCTTGCGATTGAAGTCGCGCAGACGGAAACCGAGCAGCAGCAACATACCGAAATACGAAACCACGCCCGCCGCGACCAAAGCGCCCAGACGCAGGAAGCGTTCCAGCATGTGCCCCTGATCCCAGGCCGGCATGAAATGCATGCCGACCAACAACACCACCGACATCACCGCCACGGCCACAACCAGCTTGAAGCCGAACTTCGCCCAACCAGGCTGCGGCTGGTACATCTGCTGTTTGCGCAGTTGATAGAACAGCAAACCGGCGTTCAGACAGGCACCTGCACTGATGGCCAACGCCAGCCCGGCGTGGGCCAACGGGCCGATCAACACCAGGTTGAACAGTTGAGTAACCACCAGCGTGAAGATTGCGATTTTCACCGGAGTCCGGATGTTCTGTTGCGCGTAAAAGCCCGGCGCCAGCACTTTGATCACGATAATCCCGAGAAGGCCGACAGAATAGGCAATCAATGCGCGCTGAGTCATCTCGGCATCAAAGCCACTGAACTGGCCGTACTGGAACAGCGAAACGGTCAATGGCTCGGCGAGAATTCCCAGCGCCAGCGAGCACGGCAGCACCAGCACGAAGCACAGGCGCAGGCCCCAGTCGAGAATGCGCGAATACTCGTGGCGATCCTTGCTGGCGTAGGTTTTGGCCAGAGTCGGCAACAGAATCGTGCCCAGCGCGACGCCCAGTACGCCGGATGGCAACTCCATCAAGCGGTCGGCGTAGTACATCCACGACACCGAACCTGCGACCAGAAACGAGGCAAAGATGGTGTTGATGATCAGCGAAATCTGGCTCACCGAGACACCAAGGATCGCCGGCAGCATCTGCTTCATCAAACGCCAGACACCGGTGTCGCGCAGATTCAGGCGCGGCAGCACCAGCATGCCGATCTTTTTCAGGTGTGGCAGTTGATAGAGCAATTGCGCCAGACCACCGACCAGCACCGCCCAGCCAAGGGCCATGACCGGTGGATCGAAGTACGGCGTGAGGAACAGCGAAAACACGATCATGCTGACGTTGAGCAATGTCGGCACAAAGGCTGGCACCGAGAAACGGTTCCAGGTATTGAGAATTGCCCCGGCCAGCGACGACAGGGAGATCAGCAATATATAAGGGAATGTCACCCGCAACAGATCAGAGGTGAGCTGGAATTTTTCCGGTGTATCGGTGAAACCGGGGGCTGTAGCCCAGATTACCCAAGGCGCAGCGATCATGCCCAGGGCCGTTACCACGGCCAATACCAGGGTCAACAAACCCGATACGTAGGCAATAAAGGTTCGAGTCGCCTCCTCGCCCTGCTGGCTTTTGTATTCAGCCAGAATCGGCACAAATGCCTGAGAGAACGCGCCTTCGGCAAAAATTCGCCGCAGCAGATTGGGCAGTTTGAAGGCGATAAAGAAGGCGTCAGTCGCCATTCCGGCGCCGAATGTGCGAGCGATGAGCGTGTCACGAACAAATCCCAAAATACGGGAAAGCATCGTGATAGAGCTGACGGCGGCCAACGATTTGAGCAGATTCATTGAGGAAATCAGGGCCTTTCGATAAACAGCAGGCGAACAATGCGCCTACTTGTGCGATACTCCGCGCCGCAACAGCACAGAGCCAAAGCTCGCGAGTTTACAGGTCAAGCGCCGGAAATAAATATCCCGCCTCTTTATACCTACCACTTAGCGGAACGATTGAAGTGCCCTTGACAAGACATCTCTACATCGGCATGATTCGCGGCCTATTTTGTTTGCTATTTCCTAAAAAGTCTT